>CAUCIO010000085.1 GCA_958442925.1 uncultured Clostridium sp.
CATTACTATTTGTGCCGCCAGCCAACGGCGGCGGAATGGAGATTTTTATGAAAAAGAAAATGTTAGCATTATCCATGGCAGTTCTTATGGCAGCATCCTTAGCAGGATGTTCTTCAGGAACAAAGGAGGCAGAGACCACAGCGGCAGCTTCAGAGGCTGGCACTGAGGCAGCAGAGAGCAAGGAAGAGACAAAGGCTGACGCTGCAGAGGAGGAAAAGACTGCAGAGGGCGGCTCTCTGGTTGTAGGTACAAATGCTACTTTCCCGCCTTATGAGTATTACGAGGGAGATGAAATCGTAGGAATCGATGTGGAGATTGCTCAGGCTATCGGTGAGAAGCTTGGTATGGAGGTGACGGTGGAGGATATGGAGTTTGACGCTCTGATTCCGGCTCTTGCAAGCAATAAGGTAGATATTGTGGCAGCAGGCATGACTGTAACTCCAGAGAGAGAGAAATCTGTAAACTTCACAGATACCTATGCGACAGCAGCTCAGGTTATTATTGTAAAGAAGGGCAGCGATATCGCTTCCTCCGAGGATCTGGAGGGAAAGATTCTGGGAGTTCAGCTGGGAACCACAGGAGACGGCCTGGCAAGCGGCATTGAGGGAGCTCAGGTAGAGCGTTTCAATAAATATTTCGAGGCTATCCAGTCTGTCCTTCAGGGCAAGATTGACGCTGTAGTCATTGACAGCGCTCCGGCTAAAGCCTTTGCTGAGAAAGATGAAAACCTTGTGATCCTGGACGAGGCATTATCTTCTGAGGATTACGCTATGGCAATTAATAAAGATAATACAGAGCTTCTCGACAAGGTGAATGCAGCGATTGCAGAGCTTGATGAAGAGGGAACTCTGGACGAAATTATTGACAAGTATATCCCGGCAGAATAATAACAGGGAAAGAGACAGAGATTATGTGGAATCAGTTTGTGGATACCTTTACCAGAAATTTTATTGACGGCGGAAACTGGCATTACATTGTGGAAGGCCTGTTCAATACTCTTAAAATTACATTTTTTGCAGTACTGCTGGGAATTGTCATTGGTCTGATTGTAGGAATTATCCGCTCTTCTTATGAGAAGACGCACAAGCTAAAGGTGCTTAATTTCCTCTGCAATATCTATCTGACCGTGTTCAGGGGGACACCTGTTCTGGTACAGATTTTAATTATCAACTATGTTATTTTTGCCAGCGTGAGAATCGATAAGATACTGGTGGCTGTACTTGCCTTTGGAATTAACTCAGGAGCCTATGTGGCTGAGATTTTCCGCAGCGGAATCATGTCCATTGACAGCGGACAGTTTGAGGCCGGACGAAGCCTGGGCTTTAATTATCCCCAGACTATGTGGTACATTATTATGCCCCAGGCATTTAAGAATGTTCTGCCTGCCCTGTGCAATGAATTTATTGCCCTGTTAAAGGAAACCTCTATTGCCGGATATATCGGTATTCAGGATCTGACCAAGGGCGGAGATATTATCAGAAGCCTTACTTACAGCGCTTTTATGCCTTTGCTGGCAGTTGCGGCTCTGTATCTGGTTATTGTAATGATTTTTACCCAGTTAATTAAGATTCTGGAAAGGAGGCTGAGACAGAGTGAGCACTAATCAGACAGAACAGCCTTTAATCCAGGTAAAGCACTTGGAAAAGAGCTTTGGCTCTCTCAAGGTTTTAAAAGACGTTACAGTGGACATCTACAGAGGAGACGTAGTCTGCGTCATCGGAGCGTCCGGGTCGGGAAAGAGTACTTTCCTGCGCTGCTTAAACCGTCTGGAGGAGCCCACCGGAGGACAGATTTTCTTCGAGGGTGTGGATATTACAGACAAAAAGACAGATATTAACAAGCACCGCCAGAAGATGGGCATGGTGTTTCAGCAGTTTAATCTGTTCCCACATATGACGATTATGGAGAATCTGACTCTGGCTCCCGTAAAGCTGCAGGGAAAGAAAAAAGAAGAGATTGAGCCGGAGGCTATGGAGCTTCTGGAGAGAGTCGGCCTGGCTGACCGCGCCAATGCTTATCCGGGTCAGCTGTCAGGAGGACAGAAGCAGAGAATTGCCATTGTCCGGGCCCTGTGTATGAAGCCGGATGTGATGCTGTTTGATGAGCCTACCTCTGCTCTGGACCCGGAGATGGTCGGAGAGGTTCTGGGCGTTATGAAGGATCTGGCGGATGAGAAGATGACTATGGTGGTGGTAACTCACGAGATGGGCTTTGCCAGAGAGGTAGCTACCCGTGTCATGTTCATGGACGGAGGCCACTTTGTGGAGGAGAATGCACCGGAAGAATTTTTCACTAATCCGAAGAACGAGAGGCTGAAAACCTTCCTGAGCAAGGTACTGTAGCAGAAAGAGAAAAAGATAAAAAGGAGAAACCATTTTCCCTGTTCTAATGAAAGTCACAGGAAAACGGTTTCTCCTGTTTTTATTGTGGCAGACAGAGAGACTTGGTATAATTTCTTTATAGATGAAAAAGGGGGCGGTAGAACATGATATCAATTTATCTTCAGGGGCTCTCCCTGGGACTTGCCTGCTTTCTTGGCATGGGCGCTCTGATGGAGGCTTTGCCGTGGCTGCAGAAAATTATTCTGGGAGGGGGAGGAGTGCTTGTCATTTACATAGGGTCTGGGCTGATTCGTTCCAAGGCAGATTTAAGCGGCGGAAAGAATGTGGAACGGCCGCTTTGGAAAATTGCAGGTTCTGCTTTTGTTGTGACATGGCTGAATCCACAGGCTTTGATTGATGGAACTCTGCCGCCCTTTTTAGCACTACCACGTAATAATCCGATCCAACAGCTCTTTCTGCTCTTTGCTTGAGCGGGTCAGATAGATTCTGGTGGTTTCAATGCTGTCATGGCCCATCAGATCTGCCAGGAGAGAGATGTCATTATATTTTTTCAGAAAGTTTTTGGCAAAGCGATGGCGAAAGGAATGGGGATACACTGTATCCGGATCGATCCGGTACCGGACAGCCAGGTGCTTCAGCTGAATAGCCACTCCACGGGAGGTAATCACCTGGCCGTGCTGGTTCAGGAAAATAAATCCGCTTGCAATGCCTTTTTCAGAGAACCAGGCAAGGGCTTCGTCACAGAGACGGCGGGGGAGATAGAGACGCCGCACCTTGCCGCCCTTGGTGTACAGATCCAGATGGCCGCTTTTTAAGTTTTCAATTTTAATCTGCAGCAGTTCGCTGATTCTGGCTCCGGTGGCTCCCAGAAAGCGGACGACAAAATACCAGTAAAAATTGTGATCCTGCTTGAGACGCCGTTTTAGCTTTTCGTAGTCCCTCTGGGAGATAACAGAGTCCAGATAGGTGCATTGCTGCTGCTTGACTGGTTCCAGGCGGAAGGAGACATGGAGGCTGTCCAGAAAGCAGTTGACGGCATAAATCCGTGTGTTGACCGTGTTAACCCGGTAATGTTCCAGAAGATAGGCGCGGTAGGCACGCAGATTGGCAGTAGTTAACTGGCTGAAGAGGGAAGCGTAAAGCCGGAGGGCGCAGAGATAGGAATGTATGGTATTAGGGCTTTTTCCCTGCCGTTTTAAATAAGTTGTAAAATGTTCCAGACATTCGTCTAAATTCAGATCAATATTCACCTACCAGTCCACCACCTTGTTGACAATTTCATACTGTTCATTGCTGGAACGGCGCAGATAGATACGCGTCGTCTCTATGGTTTTATGTCCCAGGAGATCTGAGAGCAGGGAAATGTCGCCGCATTTTTCGATGAAGCTTTTTGCGAAGCGGTGACGGAAGGAGTGGGGGTGCACCACATCAGGATTAATTCCGTAGAGCACGGCCAGAGTTTTCAGCTGTCCCCGTATGCCGGATGGGGTAATGCGGCGTCCAAACCGATTCAAAAAGATGTCCCCTCTATGTATTCCTGAGGCCTGAAGCCAGAGCAGGGCATCTGTGCGGAGAGCCCTGGGAATATAAATCCGCCTCGTTTTATTTCCCTTGGAATAGATTTCCTTAAAGCCTTTTTCAATGTCCTCTGCCTGGAAAAGGATTACCTCGCTGACACGGGCGCCGGTGGCAGCCATAAAACGGATTAAAAAATAGTAGAGATACCGCTTGTCCCGCAGCAGGCAGGACTTTAAATATTCATAATCTGCCTCGCTGATTACATTTTCCAGATAATTTTTTTGCTGAATCCGCACCAGGGACAGTTTTTTGGGCTTTTCCCGGATAAATTCCAGATAAGCGTTCAGAGCCCGGAGACGCAGGTTGACTGTCTGAGGCTTGTAATGCTCTAAAAGAAATACCTTGTACAGATGAAGGCTGGAGAAATCGGCCTGATGGTAGCGGCAGAGAAACTGGCGCAGGGCATAGGAATAGGCCTGGACTGTGTTAGGGGCCATGTTTCTGGATACCAGATATTGACGGAATTCACTGATTTTTAAATCGATATCCTTCATCTGACGGGAAAGAGTTTCTTTGTCTGCTTCATTCAGACGAGAGGCCGGCAGGGAAGGCTGGACAGGCGGAAGCTGGCTGACGGGTAATGCCATAAAAATCTCCTCTTCATTCTATTATTTCTGTTTTTGTAGCTCAGTTTCTGTATTTTTGTTCTATATTTCAGTTTTTATATACCAATTATGGAAATTACCGTATAACTATAACATTCTGCTGTTTGAAAATCAAGACTGGAACAGGAAAACAAGGGCTTCTTTTCTTGCGCCCGGCCTGTTTAAGTGATATACTAAATCAGTATGCAATTAGGTTCAAAATAATTGACAGGGAGAATTTTATGAGCAGTAATCTGATTAAGCAGGCGGCAGAGGAGAGGCAGCCCTGGCGCGGTATGGAGCTTGCAGCCAGCGTATATACTCTGGCGCTACTGTGCATCTTTCCTTTTGTGGTGCATAACAAATATTTCGATATTCTTCCCACAAAATATCAGGCCTACGCAGTGCTTACGTGCGCAGCCCTGATTTTTACTGTGATTTATCTGATCGCCAGCGGTGCGGCAGTGCGTGGGATTCAGTCGCTTCGGAAGGGAAGCTGGAAGGGGCATCTGAGCGTTGTAGACTGGAGTGTTCTGGCCTTTGAAGCGATTATTATTATTTCGACGCTTCAGTCAGAGTTTCCATATGAGTCCTTCTGGGGAAACGAGGGACGCTATACAGGGCTTTTTACTATGTCGCTGTATGTGTTTTCCTACTTTTTCATCAGCCATTTTCTTAGATGGAAAAACTGGTATCTGGATGCGTTCTTAGGCGGCGGGATATTAGCCTGCCTGTGGGGAATTACCGATTACTTCCGGATGGATATTTTTCATTTTAAGGAGAGGATTGCATCGAATGCAGACTCCTTTACATCGTCTTTTGGAAATATTAATACCTACACAATTTATGTGGCCATGGTGATCGCCGTTGCTGCGGCGCTCTTTGTGACTTCCCAGTCGGTATGGCGTTCTTTCTATTATTATATCTGCTTTGTAATCGGAATGTTTGCCATTATTATGGGTGAAAGTGACAATGCGTACCTGTCTTTGGGAATCCTGTTCGCCCTTCTGCCTCTTTATACATTTACGAAGGGACAGGCAGTCCGGCGGTATGCAGTGCTTACAGCTACGATTTTTACTATTGCCAGGTGCATTGAGTGGATTAATGTCACCTATGCTGATACAGTGATTGGAATTAACAGCCTATTTTCTTTCCTGGCAGGCCATGATAAGATTATGGTGATGATTGGTGTTTCCTGGGCCCTTGCGGCAGCTCTGTATCTGCTCAAGTTTGCGGTGAAAAAGGAATCAAAGACTGTTCTTCTGGCGCTTCGGATTGGCTGGGGAGTGCTTCTGGCAGCAGCTTTCGCTGCAGTGTGCTGGATGCTTTATGACGCTAATTTTGCAGGCCATCAGGACAGATATCAGGCCATTGCAAAATATATTGTGTTTAATGACAACTGGGGAACCAACAGAGGCTTTGCCTGGAGAATTTCCTGGGAAAACTTTAAGAACTTTCCGCTGCTCCATAAGATATTCGGCTTTGGCCCCGATACCTTTGGAATTATCACCACCTTTAATAATTACAAGGAAATGAGCGAGATTTACCATGTCACCTTTGACAATGCCCATAACGAATATCTGCACTTTCTGCTTACCATAGGAGCGGCTGGCCTTGCGGCATACCTGTCCTTCCTGGTATCAGCCTTTGTGAAGATGACGGGGAGGGCAGCAAAAAATCCTCTGATTCTGGCTTCGCTCCTGGCTTTTGCCTGCTACTGCACCCAGGCTGTTGTCAACCTGAGCGTGCCGATTACAGCTCCTTTTATGTGGGCGTTTTTAGCCATGGGACTGGCTATTGTCAGAGCAGAAAATAAGCAGAAAGCCTCAGAGGAAATAAGCGCAGAGAAATGAGAAGGATGTTGTAAATTACCATGTTTGAGAAATATATGCCAAAAAACAAAAGAGCCAGGATGCTGATTCTGATGGCTGCGGATATTGTAGCTGTCCAGATGTGCTCGTTTCTGGCCCTGCTGATTCGTTTTGATCTGAATATTGCTAAAATACCGGCAGAATACAGCGCTAATGTGGTGAGCTATGGACTGATTCACACGGCATTGACCATCGCATTCTTTTTCCTGGCCCATCTCTACTCTACCATGTGGAGTGTGGCGGGAATCCGGGAAGTGATCCGGATTGTGATTGCCTGCGGATTTTCTACTGTGACCCAGATAGCAGGTATGACGCTTTTACAGTATTTCATGCCGAGAAGTTATTATATTATCAGCTTTGTTGGACTCTGCATCACAGTGACGGGAGTCAGGCTGTCCTACCGGATTAAAAATTCCCTGTTTCCGTCAGGAAACAGAGGAGGAGACAGGATTCTGATTGTAGGAGCAGGCACTTCCGGATCTGTCATTTTAAAGGAAATGACGACAAGCCGGTACACCAATGGAACAGTAGTGTGCTTTGCAGATGACGATCCAAATAAAAAGGGAAAGTATTTAAACGGCGTCCCCATTGCCGGTTCCAGGGAAGATATCCCAAATCTGGTAAAGGAGTACCGGATCGATGAGATCTATGTGGCGATTCCCTCTGCTCCCGCTAAAGAGCGAAAAAAGATCATTGAGATCTGCCGGGAGACAGACTGCAGAATTAAGGTGCTTCCGGGAATTTATCAGCTGTTAAACGGAGAGGTCAGTGTGGCGAAGCTTCGTGAGGTGCAGATTGAGGATCTGTTAGGCCGTGATCCTATCCGTGTCAACCTGGACGAGATTATGGGGTATGTGCAGGACAAGGTAATTCTTGTTACCGGCGGAGGCGGATCCATTGGAAGCGAGCTGTGCCGCCAGATTGCAGGCCACAGACCCAAGCAGCTGATCATATTTGATGTCTATGAGAACAATGCTTACGATCTGCAGCAGGAGCTGGAGCGGACGTTTCCGGAGCTGAATCTGACTGTGCTCATAGGCTCTGTCCGGAATACCCACAGGATTGAAACTGTGTTTGAGACATACCGCCCTGACATTGTGTATCATGCGGCAGCCCACAAGCATGTCCCGCTGATGGAGAACAGCCCTAATGAGGCTATTAAAAACAATGTATTCGGCACATATAAGACAGCCAGGGCGGCAGGCAAATACGGTGCCAAGCGTTTTGTCCTGATTTCTACAGATAAGGCGGTTAATCCAACGAATATTATGGGCGCTTCCAAGCGCATGTGCGAGATGGTGGTTCAGATGATGGATCACAGATACAAGACAGAATTCGTGGCTGTGCGGTTTGGAAACGTGCTGGGAAGCAACGGTTCTGTGATACCTCTGTTTCGGAAGCAGATTGCAGAGGGCGGTCCGGTAACAGTTACCCACCCTGATATTATCCGGTATTTTATGACGATTCCAGAGGCTGTTTCCCTGGTGCTTCAGGCGGGAGCCTATGCCAAGGGAGGCGAGATCTTTGTTTTAAACATGGGAGAGCCGGTACGCATTCTGGATCTGGCTAAAAACCTGATCCGTCTGTCAGGATACGTTCCGAATGAGGATATTATGATTGAATTTACCGGACTTCGCCCAGGAGAAAAGCTCTATGAGGAGATGCTGATGGATGAGGAGGGAATGCAGGATACTCCTAACAGGCTGATACACATTGGAAAGCCCATTGAGTTTGACGAGGAGGAATTCCAGAAGCAGTTGGATGAACTCTATGAAGTGGCCAATCAGGATTCTGAACACATCAGGGAGGCAGTCCAGAGGATCGTGCCCACCTATGTGATCAAAAAAGAGACACAGCATTAAATCGATTTTTCAAGAACCCATCGGCGGAGGCCTCCATATTTTAAGGCCTCCGCAATTTTTTTATATCCGAGGCGCTGGAAATTGGAGAGACTGTAGTGATTCTCCGGATGAACGGTGGCCATGAAATGTCTAAGGCCCATAGCAGCGGCGGCTTTCTCACCCTCAATCAGAAGCTTCCTCTGCAGTCCGTTTCCTGTAAAGCCTGAGGCTACGGCTACAGTTTCCATATGGGCCACCTTCAGCAATTCTTTTTCGGAGAGATGAAGATAGGTTCCAAGGTTATCTTCTGTAGGGCCTGGAAAGCGGATCAGAAGAAAGGCAGCCAGCTGCTCCTGAATGAAAGGGCAGGTTTCTGCTTCTGGCGTTTCCGGGCAGGCTTTCAGAATCAGGCCTTTATCTTTAATATGAGTTTTGATGAATTCCAGACTGTCAGGAAAAAACCAATCTTTATTTTGGACAGAGGCGGCTGTGTCTGTCATCAGGCGGTAAAGCGCCTGGCAGTCCTCTGTCACAGCTTTTTCAATTGAAAATGATAGGGGTAAATGTGTCATGGCTTACTTCCTTTCTGCTGTTTTTTCTGCTGTTATTCTACTACATGGAACAGAAAAAGAAAATACTTTATGATGTTTTCTCCAAGGAGCGGGTGGTAATATTTTTATTATCCCAAAGGGGGTAATAAAAGCAAAGGAGAAGAAAGATGAGGGAAATTGGAGACATGAGAGCGGCAGACGTCAGGAGGCAGTCCGTGACATTAGAAAGCCTCTGCGAGAGATGGCAGCAGTCAGTAAAGCCGGCAGTGAAGCCCAGCACCTACGCCTGCTACCTGACAATGATTGAAAAACACATCCAGGGGAAGCTGGGGGCGGTGCAGGTGTCAGAACTGACCAATAAAATGGTAGAGGATTTTATAAATGACAGGCAGAAGCAGGGACTTTCGGCAGGGACAGTCCGGCTTCTTTTATTTTTGCTTAAAAGTGTGCTCCAGACAGGGGAAGAG
>CAUCIO010000086.1 GCA_958442925.1 uncultured Clostridium sp.
GTGTTATGGCTCAGACAAGAGAGCACATCCTTCTTTCCCGTCAGGTAGGCGTTCCTTACATCGTTGTATTCATGAACAAGTGCGACATGGTTGAGGACGAGGAGTTACTTGAGTTAGTAGAGATGGAGATCCGTGAGCTTCTTAACGAGTACGAGTTCCCGGGCGATGATACACCAATCATCCAGGGTTCTGCTCTTAAGGCTCTTGAGGATCCGAACGGCGAGTGGGGCGACAAGATCATGGAGCTTATGGATGCTGTTGACAGCTACATTCCAGATCCAGAGCGTGACACAGATAAGCCATTCCTTATGCCAGTAGAGGACGTATTCTCCATCACAGGACGTGGTACAGTTGCTACAGGCCGTGTAGAGCGTGGTACACTTCACGTATCTGACGAGGTTGAGATCGTTGGTATTCATGAGGACGTTCGTAAGGTTGTTGTAACTGGTATCGAGATGTTCCGTAAGCTTCTTGACGAGGCTCAGGCTGGTGATAACATCGGTGCTCTTCTTCGTGGTGTTCAGAGAAACGAGATCCAGAGAGGACAGTGTCTTGTTAAGCCAGGTTCTGTAAAGTGCCATAACAAGTTCACAGCTCAGGTTTACGTTCTTACAAAGGACGAGGGTGGCCGTCATACACCATTCTTCAACAACTACCGTCCGCAGTTCTACTTCAGAACAACAGACGTTACAGGCGTTTGCGAGTTACCAGAGGGTACAGAGATGTGCATGCCTGGCGATAACGTAGAGATGACAGTTGAGCTGATCCATCCAGTAGCTATGGAGCAGGGACTTCGTTTCGCTATCCGTGAGGGTGGCCGTACAGTTGGTTCCGGTAGAGTAGTTTCTATCCTTGAGTAATCAACAGGACGATTGAATTTTTGCACAATATGTGCTTATAAATAATATGATGCTTTCCTGCTCTGCATGTGTGATTTCACAGATGCAGGCCAGGGCAGTATCTTGCTCAGACAGTGTAAAAGGCGCTGCAAAGCTTTTGGGCTTTGCGGCGTTTTTTTGTTTCTTCTATTTCAGGGAACAGGAGTTTGTGGTATACTGAAAGGCATGACAGAAATAATTTTTGAAAAACAGGAGGCCGTTTTATGACTTCATCACATACAGCCGGCGAGGCTGTCCGGCAGGAGCTTGCGCCGATTCTCAAATGGGTGGGAGGAAAACGCCAGCTTTTAGACTTTATCCGTCCGCTGATTCCGGAACACACCACCTACTGCGAACCCTTTGTGGGCGGAGGAGCCGTGTTTTTTGACCTGCAGCCGAAGAAGGCAGTGATCAATGATTTCAACCCGGAGCTGATCAATGTCTACCAGACGGTAAAGGACCAGCCGGAAGAACTGATTGGACTGCTGTCAGAACACAGAGAACATAACTGTCAGGAGTATTTTTACCAGATTCGTGCCCTGGACAGAGAGCCAGAGAAGTATCAGGCTCTGACTCCGGCGGAGCGGGCGGCCCGGATTATCTATCTGAATAAAACCTGCTATAACGGTTTGTTTCGCGTCAACAGTGCAGGCCAGTTTAACGCGCCCTGGGGACGCTATAAAAATCCCAATATTGTTCCGGAGGACAATATCAGAGCTATGAGCCGTTATCTGAACAAGTCTAAGACAGTGATCCGCTGCGGCGATTACAGGGAAGCGCTGAAGGGGCTGAGAAAGGGAACTTTTGTCTATCTGGATCCGCCTTATATGCCGATCAGTTCGTCCTCCTCCTTTACAGGATACACAGCGTCAGGTTTTGGCCAGGCGGAACAGATAGAGCTGAAGAGACAGTGCGACCTTTTAAATAAAAAGGGAATTAAATTTCTGCTTTCCAACTCCTGCTGTGATTTTATTGAGGAGCTGTACAGCGGATATAAGATAGAGAGAGTTCCGGCCAAACGGGCCATTAACGCCAGAGCAGACAGGAGAGGAGCTGTTGACGAGGTTCTGGTGAGAAACTTCTAAACAGACAGTCTGCAGGGAGACAGTATGGGAATCATAGAGGAAAAATGGGAAGCCTTGTTTCAGAGGTATCAGATTGCAGAACAGGTGGAAACAGGGGAGCCGTTTCTGATTACTGCGGATCAGATTCGGGAGTTTAAGGAGCCCAGGCTGATGACGAAATTTGACACTAAGGAGTCAGTTCCCAGAGTGTTTGGAAGGTTCGGCATTCTTCCTGTGACGCGGGGAAGTTATGTGATTGGTGATTTTTCTTTATACCACGATTTTCCGAAGGAGGACAGCAGCGGAGGCGGTGTGATTCAGGTAGAGCGAAGCAGGATCCCGGACTATCTGGAGAGTATCGATATCCGTGATGTGCGGTCAGAGGCCGCTGCCATTAAGCTTATCAGTCTCACTGGAATTCTGGAGGATTTTCTGGGGGAGGAAAGGCTGGTGGAGACAGTATCCGGCCGTATGTCCTCAGGCGCCTTTGATTTTCAGGTCTGCTCAGAAGATGGAAAGCATCGCTCCAGGATTCAGGTGACCAATTCACAGCTGGAGATTGACGGAGGATTTGAGGGAAGAAACAGCTTTGCTATTTTGGAGGGAAAAAATGTAGTTCACAGTAATTTCCTGGTGCGGCAGCTGTATTATCCATTCCGCCTGTGGGAAAGCCGCCTGACAAAGCCAGTGAGACCCGTATTTATGGTCTGCTCCAACCAGATTTTCAGATTGCTGGAGTATGAATTTACCGATCCTCTGGAGTATAATTCCATCCGCCTGGTAAAAGAGAGCCGCTATAGCCTGGAGGATACGAAAATTACCATGGAAGATTTAGCAGAGGTGTTAAGGATCACTTCTGTGAAGCCGGAGCCTGAAGAGATTCCCTTTATCCAGGCGGACAGCTTTGAGAAGGTGATTTCCCTGACAGAGCATCTGGGGGAGAAGCCTTTGACTATGGCGGAGATTGCGGAGACATTTGGATTCAGGGAAAGGCAGTCTGGCTACTACTACAATGCCTGCGCTTATCTGGGCCTGGCTGCCAGGAAGAAAGGAACAGACGGTATGGTGCGGGCAGGGCTGACAGAGAAGGGGATCCGCATCAACGGGCTGAATTATAAAAAACGTCAGCTGGCTTATGCAGGCCAGATACTGGAGCATGAAATCTTTCATGAGCTGTTTGAGACTGCGGTGAGGACAGGAACTATGCCGGATAAGCCGTATATTCAGAGGCGGATGAAGGAATTGAGACTCTGCGGAGACAGCCTGATTGGAAGACGGGCATCTTCTGTGGCTGGATGGCTCAGATGGATGCTGCGGCTGACGGAGGAGTAGGAGGAGAGGAATATGGATTCAAAAGAAGCAAGAGAGAGAATGAGAACAGGGCGCCTGTACTATGAGAGCGGAAGCGATCTGGGAGAAGAACAGTCTAAGTGCCTGGAACTTTTATATGATTTTAATCAGACCAGGCCGTCTGAAGATGACAGAAGGCAGGAGCTTCTAAAAGAAATGTTTGCTGAAATCGGGGAGGAGTGCCATATTGAGCCGCCTCTCCATGCCAACTGGGCAGGAAAGAATGTCCATTTTGGGGATGGGGTCTATGCAAACTTTAATCTGACTCTGGTAGATGACGCAGATATTTTTGTGGGAAGCCATGTGATGTTTGGACCCAATGCAGTAGTGTGTACAGGAAACCACCCGATTTGTCCGGAAATTCGGAGAAAGCAGGCCCAGTACAACCTTCCGGTTCACATTGGAGACAATGTGTGGATAGGCGCTGGAGCCATTATTCTTCCAGGCGTGTCTATTGGAGAAAACTCTGTGATTGGAGCGGGAAGTGTGGTGACAAAGGATATTCCGGCTGATGTGGTAGCGGTAGGAAATCCATGCCGTGTAGTCCGGACTATCGGCGAGGCAGATCGGAAATACTACAATCACGGGGTGGAGATCGATATCGATTAATTAAGGAAAACCGTGATTTTAATATCTTAAATTTAAGAGAGTACGGGGAAATATATTCTGTGACTTTGAGTGGAACAGGAATATATTTCCCCGTATGTGTGTTTTATCTTTTATTCCGGATAGATCAGGCGGCTGTCGTCAATCACATCCAACACTTCCCGCAGGAAACGGTCAGCCAGCCAGTTGGCCATGGGCAGGTTCATATCCAGATAATTTCCGCAGTCTCTGGCGCAGGCTCCCGGAACCTCGTCCCGGTAATCTCTGATAAAGGCAAACAGCTCCTGCATCAGAGGAACAATGTCCCTGGATTCGTAATCACCGGATAAGAGCAGATAAAAGCCAGTACGGCAGCCCATGGGGCCGAAGTAGAGCACACGCTCTTTCCAGAGACTGTGGTTTCTTAAAAAAGTAGCAGCCAGATGCTCAATGGTGTGAACCTCTGCCGTGTTCATCACAGGCTCGAAGTTCGGGCGGGTCATACGGATGTCAAAGGTGGTGATGACGGTATCGCCGGCTTTGTCCTTCCTGGACACATAGACGCCCGGCAGCAGCTCTAAATGATTGATGGTGAAGCTCGTAATTTTATCCATAAAAAAGTTCTCCCTGTATAGAAATTTACAGCAGAAGGAAATATTCTGATGCTATTATCAGTGTAGCAGAGAAGAAGAGGAAAGACAAGAAATTTTAAAGTCACCGAAAACCGATACAGTAGGAAAACCCTCCAAAAGGTTTACAAACCGTGATTTTCTGCTATACTATAAGGCGTCTGAGAAAAAAAGAGGGAGGATGGTATGAAACTCGGCATTTTGAAAAAAGAAGAGACAGAGAGACAGAGCAGTGAGCCGGAGAGAATCTGGATTACATCCCGCTTTTTCTATCTGTTTTTTTTATATACGGTTTTTATCTGGAGCTGTGAGGCATTAGACCTGATTGGCTGGCTGGCAGGATTTGAGCAGGCTGGTCTTTTATCGAGAATCACAGCCCTTATGATAGCGGGCATTGTACACCTGCGGGTGCGAAGAAAAGCGTCCTTTTACGGGTGGGATGCAAGTGGAGCAGAACAGGGAAATAAAAAGGAAAAAGACTGGATCAGCCGTCTGGAACAGTGGCTGTTTTTTGGAAGCTGCCTTTTGATTGCATCTTTCTGTCTGGTGAAATGTATCTTCCCTGATTTCAGCTATGATACGGGAAATTATCATCTGTATGTACAGAATCCGGGCTTTGTCGATAATATTCATTACAATGTGCTTCCGGGCCGTTTTCAGCTGTTTGGTTTCCGGCTTCCGGATCGGATGTTCTATCTCTTCCGGAGCTTTCTGGGACTGAGACTCGGCATGATGTTTACAGCGGCAGCTCTGATTACAGCCTGCGCCCAGACCTGTGCCCTGTTAAACAGGTTCCGGAGACTGGCTGGTATCGGAACAGAAGGTGAGGGAAAGAAAGGCGCAGCCATATCCCGCCTTCTCACCTGCACCCCCGTGCTGGCCCTTCTGTTTCTCCTGAAAAATGAAGTCCTGATGCAGATGGGAAGCTATATGGTAGAGATTTTAGCGCTGCCTTATTTTCTGGAGCTTTTATTCCTGCTGACGGATGAGGAGGAGAGCAGGGGACAGGCCGTATGGTTCTGCCTTCTGGGAGGAATTTTTTTCGCCATGAAGATGACAAATATTGTCTATCTTCTTCCGGTTCTTCTGCTGTACATTATTAAAATCAGAAAAACAGTGACAGTAAAGCTGGTTTTTACCTGTCTGGCAGCAGGCTGTCTTCCAGTGGCAGTATACCTGATTTACAATGGCGTCAATACTGGAAATATCGTATATCCTTATTATAATGAACTGTTTCAGTCTCCCTGGTTTCCAGATGCCACCTTTAAGGATACCCGGTGGGGACCGTCCAGTGCCAAAGAGATCCTGCTCTGGCCTTTCTATGTGATGATGTATCCGGACTACAGAATGTCGGAACTTCCCACCTGGTATGTGCTTGACCTGGCGGCAGGCTATCTGGCTATGATTCTTCTGACTGTTCAGGGCTTTAGAAAGGGATGGAGAAATTACTGGAGAGAAGGCCTGCTTCTGATTGTTTATGTGATCTCTGTGTATGCCTGGGCTGCAACCACCGGACATACCAGATATTTTATGCTGGGAAGCATTTTAAACGCCCTGCTGTTCGGGTGCTGGTATATCAGGATGGCAGCGAAGTCCAAGCCTGTCTGCCGGATCGCTCCTGCCGCTCTGCTGTGTCTGTTTGCCGGCCAGGTATTCAGCAGCGGACAGGCAGTGCTGCACGGAGAAGAATGGGGATTTCGAAGTGTGGACCATCCTGAAAAGAAGACCCATATTTCCTGGTTTTTTAAAGACAGAGAGCTGGCGGACCAGTCTGTGAAGGATCAGATAGACATGATTTATCTGACCCAGAATAACTGGGGAGGCTGGGCCGGTATGATAGCAGACGGAAAGCCGATTGTGAACCTGCAGGCCGTCCAGTTTGAGCTGGAAAACAGACCGGAATTTTATGACAGAGTTCACAGCTGGATGGAACAAAAACGAGTCTGGGATATGTTCCTGGAGGGGGAGGAAGCCCTTCATACGTATTTAGACAATCTGAACCAGCTGGGGTATTATGTGGAGGATCTGATCTATCTGGACAATTCTCTGGTGGGATACAGAACCATGGCCATGGCAAGGCTGACTCAGGCCGGGGACAGAAAAAATCAGCTGATAACAGCTGGCAGGGAGGAAAAAGAAGTCATTCTGAAACGCCCGGCAGATCGCTGTACAGCAGAGGCCTTGGCAGGCTCTCCGGTGTATACAGGGGAGGGAAGAAGCTTTACACTTCAGATCGAAGCAGAGGATGCCAGAGGAAATAAGAGAACAGCCAGCCTGCCTATGGAGGGAAAGCAGTACCAGAAGATATCGATTCCCATTGATCTGACAGGAATGGACGAGGAGGTGACACTCCGCGTCAGCACATCGCCGGAGACGGTAATAGAGGCAGTGATCAATCTGGAACTGAATCCGGCAGAGCAGCCGGAGGCGGCAGAATCGAGAAAAGAATCAATACAAAAGATAATGAAATAAAAAGAACATACCATAAAAAGAAAAACAGACGAGGGGAGGAACCACAGGTATGAGAGAGACAGGACGGGAGAAGACTGGAACAACCGCGGTTTTAATTCCGTGCTATAATGAGAGCCAGACCATTGAAAAGGTAATCAGAGAATTCAGGGAGGCGCTTCCGGAGGCAGATATTTACGTCTATGACAATAATTCGACAGACGGCACAGGCGAGCTGGCCCGCCAGGCAGGGGCCATTGTGCGGCAGGAGTACCTTCAGGGGAAGGGAAACGTGATCCGCAGTATGTTTCGGGATATTGATGCAGACTGCTATTTAATGATAGACGGAGATGATACATATCCGGCAGAGCACGCCAGAGAGATGGCGGATCTGGTTTTAAGCGGGAGAGCGGATATGGTAATCGGCGACCGCCTGTCCTCCACCTATTTTACAGAAAATAAGCGCCCCTTCCACAATTTCGGCAACAGGATTGTGAGAGGGATGATTAACGGCCTGTTTAAAAGCGGTATCCATGATATTATGACTGGCTACAGAGCGTTCAGCCCCCTGTTTGTAAAAAGCTTTCCCATTCTTTCCAAGGGATTTGAGATTGAAACGGAGATGACCATTCACGCCCTGGATAAGAACTTTAAGCTGGCTGAAATTCCAGTGTCCTACCGGGACAGGCCGGAGGGAAGTACCTCAAAGCTTAATACCTACCGGGATGGAGCCAGAGTATTAAAGACGATTGTGAGACTGTTTCGGGAGTATCGCCCTTTTGCATTTTTCGGCTGGCTGGGACTTTTCTTTTTCCTGGCAGCGACCGGCTGTTTTACACCGATTTTTATGAGCTATCTGTCCACTGGCCAGGTGCTGAAATTCCCGACGCTTATCATTGTCTCAGGCTTCTATGTGATTTCTTTCCTATTGTGGGCCTGTGGACTGATTCTGGATGTAATTGCGAAGAAACACAGGCAGCTGTTTGAGCTTTACTTAAACAGGATTGCCATGGATCAGGGGAGAGAAAAGGAAAACAGATAAACTTGAAACCACGGCTGTTCTGTACTATAATGTCTCCATAGAGACTGACCAACCTCTGCCAGCCAGAGGAAAATAAGGAGAGCAAATATGTTAGACGGAAAGAAAACACTTTTCAGCGGTATGCAGGCCACAGGAAACCTGACTCTTGGAAATTATCTGGGAGCGCTGAAGAACTGGGTTACCATAAGCGATGAATACCAGACCTTTTTCAGCGTAGTGGATATGCACTCGATTACAGTGCGGCAGGATCCGGCGGAGCTGAGAAAGAGAGCCAGAAATCTTCTGACCCTCTATATTGCAGCAGGGCTTGATCCGGAGAAAAACTGCATTTACTACCAGTCCCATGTCAGCGGCCACGCAGAGCTGGCCTGGATTTTAAACTGCTTCACCTACATGGGAGAGTTAAACCGCATGACTCAGTTTAAGGACAAGGCAGCCAAGCATGCAGACAACATTAACGCTGGTCTGTTCACCTATCCTGTACTGATGGCGGCTGATATCCTGCTCTACCAGGCAGATGTAGTTCCGGTGGGCATTGACCAGATGCAGCATCTGGAGCTGACAAGAGATATTGCGATTCGCTTCAACAATATCTACGGCGATGTATTTACAGTTCCGGAGGCTTATATCGGAAAGGCAGGAGCCAAGATTATGAGTCTTCAGGATCCGGCTAAGAAGATGTCCAAGTCCGATGAGAATCCAAACGGCAGCATCTATCTGATGGACGATCCGGATACTATTATCCGTAAGTTTAAGAGAGCTGTGACAGATTCTGAGGCCTGCGTCCGCTACTGCGACGAGCAGCCTGGAATCAGAAACCTGATCGATATTTACAGAGCCTGCACAGGAAAGACGGCAGAGGAGATTGAGAAGGAGTTTGACGGCAGAGGCTACGGCGACTTTAAGATGGCAGTAGGCGAGGCAGTTGTCGGCGTGCTCCGTCCTCTGCAGGAGCGGTATGCAGAGCTTTCTAAGGATAAGGCATACATTGACAGTGTAATTAAGAATAATGCGGAGAAAGCTCAGTATTTCTCCAACAAGACGCTGCGTAAGGTACAGAAAAAAGTCGGCTTCCCGGAGCGGATCCGCTAGAGAAAGCATTCGGCCCTGAGATGGGCAGAAGCGATTATGAATCGTAAGAGGAGAGGGTGTCGCAAAATCATCAAATTAGATGATTGAGCGATGCCCTCGCTCTATAC
>CAUCIO010000087.1 GCA_958442925.1 uncultured Clostridium sp.
GTGCCAAATCCTGCGGTAAATGCCCTGAGCTTTTCCATGGTTTCAATGGTAGGCATTCCCTCCGGATAGGCGACTCCAAAGAAGTCTTTCAGCTGTCCAATGACAATTGTGACAGCGATACCGGAGGTAAATCCGGTAGTAATGGTAAACGGGATGAATTTAATCAGAGATCCAAAACGGCAGAAACCCATAATAATTAGAATGATTCCCGCCAGGATTGTCGCTGTAGCCAGCCCGTCCATGCCGCTTCGGGCTACGATTCCCGCTACAATGGTAGCGAAGGCGGCGGTAGGGCCTGCAATCTGCACCTGGCTTCCGCCTAAAAGAGAAATGACAAAACCGGCTACAATCGCTGTGTAGATACCCTGTTCCGGTCCTACGCCGGAAGCCAGAGCCAGGGCAATCGACAGCGGCAGGGCAATGATGGCCACTACGATTCCGGCTACCAGGTCTTTAAAAAACTGTTCTTTACTGTACGATTTCCATGTTGTGAGCAGCATGGGACGCATCTTTTCCATAATTTCCCCCTTATGAGCATAGTAATAGGCAGGAGTGAAAAACCTGCCGCTATCATTATACATTCTCTGTATACAATGTCCAGATAAAAAAGACAAAAAATTGTTCTTTTTGAGAAACTTTGCGCAGATGCCAAGGCCTCTTTCAGTTGACACAAAAAATTCTTTTGCTTATAATGAATATCAGCAAATAAGCCGCTTTTCGGGAGAGGGAAAGAAGGCGGAGGGAGAATATACTTATGAATAATGAAACAAGCAGCGAAGTGCTGGAAAAGACAGCGCTTCTTCAGAAGATGAGAAGCGTTCCGGAGTTATTTGTGTTAATGTCAGTCTGTACGAAGGAACCTTATGTAGAATGTGATGCAGAAACCTTCGATGATGAGATTTTCATGTTTTTTACAGAGAATGAGGCCAGAGAGAAGGGGAAAGTCCTGCTGGAGGACAAAATTCCGGTTTCCATTGTCAGGGTAGAGGAGAAGCAGAAGCTCCTTTTCTTTACCAGCCTGTTTACTATGGGAATTAATGCTATTGTGATGAAAAACGGCAGCGAAGACACAAGGCTCCAGCTGGAAGAACTGGTGAGAAGAAAAAAACCGGAGGATCAGCCGGAGGGAACGGTCTGGATTGAGAATCCACAGCTGCATCTGACGGCTCTTTATTATGCGCAGGAGATGAGAAGGCAGCCAAATCCTCAGCCGGATGAGAAAACCGATGAACTGATGGAAGAACTTCTGGCTGATTTTAAGAGGGGAAAATATATTTTAGCTCTTCAGAAAGAAGAAAAAGGCGTTCCTTTAGCCAAGCTGAAAGATGGCCAGATGTATCAGCCTATTTTTACAGATGCCCTGGAATTTCAGAAGTTTAACAGAGAAGATAAGTTCCGTCCAGTGGCAGCAGAGGCAGATAAACTTGCCGTTTTAGTTGCGCCTGAGGCAAAGGGTGTGGTTTTAAATATTATGAGCCTGAATCTGCCCTTTAACCTGAACCGGAAACCGGCTGCATCGGCAGGAGAAGACAAGGCTGAGAAGGAGACAAAACCGGTATTATAGATCATGAAACATGCGGGAATCTGGCAGGGCCAGAACTCCCGCATGTTTTGTCATACTGATGTTCTTTACTGGCTGGAGGCCTTAAAAAGGCAGGATTCGATGGCCTGAACAAGAGCGGAACAGGTATACTGGCTCCCTTCAGGATATGTAAGATTTTCCAGAGACTGGGAGGAGCAGATTTGTTCAGACAGCTGCTCCAGAGCCGGGGCCATCAGCGGATACATGGTCTCGACAGAATCGCTCAGCGGCAGCAGAGAAATAGAATTAATGTGATCTGCATCGACTGCCACCTCCAAATCTACATTCTGGTTTCCCAGGGAGAGAGAGGCGCGGTAAAGCCCTGGCGTGTAGGAGGCCTGAGCTGCCTGAGTCTGATGCGAGGAGACAGGCTGCGGCTCCTTTTCAGGACGGAACATGATAAAAAGCAGTGTTACAAGGATGATTCCCAGCCCGATAAAGATGGCAGTATAAATGATTTCTTTCATCCGAAGCACCACAATTTTCGTTTTAGAACTCATAAAAAGACCTCTCGGTATTGTTTATTACAGTGTATGGAAAAAAATGTGATTTATTCACAGCAGCTGAGGGAAGTAACAGGTTTTACTTGACAAGAACATATGTTCGATATAAAATGAAATTATCACACGAAACGGGAGGTTTTCATGTCATTACAGTTTATTATTGGCGGTTCCGGTTCCGGGAAAACCCATGTCCTCTATGACAATTTGATCAGGCGTTCTATAGAGGAACCAGAAGGAAGGTATTTTGCCATTGTACCGGAACAGTTTACCATGCAGACACAGAAGGATATTGTGACGATGCATCCCCGTCACGGAGTCAGGAATATTGATATTGTCAGTTTTGAGCGTCTGGCTTACCGTATTTTCGAGGAACTGGCTGTGGAGACGCCGGCAGTGCTGGATGATATGGGAAAATCTCTGGTACTCCGGAAGGTGGCAGCTGCCAGGAAAAAGAATCTGCGCCTGTTTGGCAGCCACCTGGATCAGTCTGGTTTTATCGGAGAACTGAAGTCTATGCTGTCGGAGCTGTTCCAGTATGGTGTTTCAGGGGAAACAATACGGGAGATGGCAGACAGTGCGGACAGCGCCATGCTGAGGCAGAAGCTCTCTGATATGGGTGAGTTGTACGAGGGATTTCGCGAGTATACAAAGGAGAGGTTTATTGCCCAGGAGGAGATTTTGGACATTCTCTGCCGCGTGCTTCCCAGATCTCGTCTGCTCCGGGGAAGCGTGGTGACTCTCGACGGATATACAGGCTTCACTCCTGTGCAGTATCGGCTGTTAGAGCTTCTGCTGTCCTGCTGCCGCCAGGTGATTGTGACGGTGACGATGCCGCCGGAGGAGAACCCTTACCAGGAAAAACCGATTCAGAACCTGTTTCATATGAGCAGCCATACTGTGTGCAGACTTACGGATTTGGCGGCTTCTGCCGGAGCGGGAAGAGAAAAGGACATCCTTCTGACAGGACCATGCCGCCGCTTTCAGGACAGCCCTGCTCTTGCAGCAGTGGAGAGAGGGCTGTTTCGTCCGGGGGCAGGCCCTTTTGAGGGTGGGCAGGGAGACAGTCTGCTTCTCCATGAGGCGGAAAATCCGATTCAGGAGATCCAGTTTGTCTGTGCAGAGATTCAGCACCTGGTGAAGGAGAAAGGGTATCGATACCGCGATATCGCTGTAGTGACGGGGGCTTTGCCGGATTATTCTGGAGAGCTTGCCAGACAGTTTCAGGAGAATGGAATTCCCTGCTTTCTGGACAGTAAGAAAAATATTTTGGGTAACCCGGCAGTAGAGCTTCTGCGTGCAGCCCTGGAGACGATTACAGAAAATTTTTCCTATGAAAGTATGTTCCGCTATTTGAAGACAGGCATGGTAACAGGGGAAAAAGAGAAACTTTCCAGGCTGGAAAATTATGTGAAGGCTATGGGGATCCGCGGATTTAAGCGGTGGAGCGCGCCCTGGGAGCGTACTTATAAGGATGGAGAAAGCCTGAATCTGGAGGAATTAAATGCGTTTAAGGATTCTCTTCTGTACCCGTTTCTGCCTTTGAAAGAGATATTTTCAGATCGCCAGTCCACAGTCAGAGAGATGACGGCAGCTCTGGTAGAGTTTCTTGAGAGTGTGGGAGCGGAGGAGCGTCTGTCACAATGGGAAAGAGTGTTTCATGAAATGGGAGAGGCGGAGCTGGAGAAGGAATACAGCCAGGTTTACGGGCTTGTGATGGATTTATTTGAGCGTCTGGCAGCTCTTTTAGGGGATGAAACAGTCAGCAGAAGGGAGTATGCCCAGATTTTAGACGCCGGTTTTGCCGAGATTCAGGTAGGCCTGATTCCGGCTGTGGTGGACCGGGTGGTGACAGGAGATTTAACCAGAACACGTCTGTCTCATGTTAAAGCTTTGTTTTTTATTGGAGTTAATGATGGAATCGTGCCGGGGGCTGCCAGGAGGGGAGGGATTTTAACAGAAGCAGAAAGGCGGATCCTGAAGGAAAAAGGCGTAGAGCTGGCTCCCACGGCCAGAGAGGAAGGATTTTTAGAACGCCTTTATCTGTATCTCGTGATGACGAAAGCTTCGAATTTTCTCTACCTGACCTGGAGTCAGACCTCGTCAGCTGGAAAGAGCCTTCGCCCGTCCAGCGTGATTGGGCAGGTGAAGAAGCTGTTTCCTGAATTAAGAGAAACAAAGCTTGACGAGTACAGGGAAGCTGCTTTGTCAGCACCGGCAGGCAGAAGAACCCTGATTACAGGCCTCAGAGATCTGGAACACGCGGCGTCCAGACCGGAATTTTTGGAATTGTACCGCTATTTTTATCTTGACGAGGGCAAAAGAGAGGAGACGAAGCGCCTGGTGGAAGCTGCATTTCACGTGTATGAGGACACAGGGATTGGCAGGACGGCTGCCAGGAAGCTGTACAGCCCTATTCTTCGCGGAAGTGTGACTAGGATGGAGCGTTATGCGGCCTGTGCTTACGCTCATTTTCTCAGCTTTGGGCTGGAGCTTCGGGAGCGCAGAGAGTATGAGCTGGCTGCCGCTGATTTGGGAAATCTGTTCCACAGTTCGATTGATTTGTTTTTTAAGACGATGCAGCAGGAGGGAAGAAGCTTTCGAAATCTGGGGGAGATGGAACGAAAAGATCTGGTACGGCGCTGTGTATCGGAGGTGACGAAAGAATACGGCAATACAGTGGTTTCCGATACGGCGAGAAATGAGTATCTGGGACGCAGAGTAGAACGCATTACAGACAGGACGGTTTGGGCGCTGACAGAGCAGCTGAAGAAAGGAGATTTTGAACCGGCAGGGTTTGAACTTACTTTTACTCCGGCAGATAACCTGAAGGCGATGAAGATCCCTGTTTCCAGGACAGAGGCTGTCCATCTTCAGGGCCGCATTGACAGGATGGATCTGTGCGAGGACGGGGATAAGCTGTATGTAAAGATCATTGACTATAAGACAGGAAAGACAAAGTTTGAGCTGACGGAGCTGTTCTACGGTCTTCAGATGCAGCTGGTAGTCTATCTGGATGCTGCCATGGAGAAAGAGCAGCGTAAGCATCCGGATAAGCAGGTACTTCCTGCGGGGATTTTTTATTATAATATTGCGGATCCCATGGTGGAGAAGAATGAGGATATGGACGAGGAGGAGAAAGAAGCAGAGATTTTGAGAACTCTGCGGATGAATGGCCTGGTCAACAGCCGACAGGAAGCCATTTCCCATTTAGATCAGAGAATTGAGACCGAATCAGATGTCATTCCTGTCGCCTATAAGGCGGGAATCATTCAGGAGGCGAAATCTTCTGTGGCCAGCGAGAAGCGCTTTTCAGCCCTGACTGGGTTTGTGAATCGGAAAATCAAGGCCATGGGAAGGGAGATTCTGGATGGAAGAATCACAGTGGATCCTTATAAAAAAGGTGAGAGAACTGCTTGTGACTACTGTCCTTACCATGGAATCTGCGGTTTCGACTTGAAGACGAGGGGATATGGATTCAGACGGTTCAAATCTATGAAACCAGAAGCAGTCTGGGAAGAGATCGAGAGGAATGAGGAGGAAGAGGAACAGGAGATTCCTGAGACAGAAGGAGGCGGGACAGGAAAATGGGAGTAAATTGGACCAGGGAGCAGAGGCAGGTAATAGAGAGCAGGCACAGGAATCTTCTAGTGTCCGCTGCAGCTGGAAGCGGAAAGACAGCTGTCCTTGTGGAGCGGATTATAGAGATGATTACTGATAAGGAGCACCCGGGAGATATAGAAAGACTTCTTGTTATGACTTTTACTAAGGCGGCTGCCTCGGAGATGCGTGAGAGAATCCATGATGCGATTGAGAAGAAGCTGGAAGAAGAGCCTGATAATGAATATCTTCAGCAGCAGGCAGTTTTAGTTCAGTATGCCCAGATTACTACGATTGACAGTTTCTGCCTTCAGCTTCTGAGAGAGCATTTTGACTGCCTGAATCTGGATCCGGCCTTTCGGGTAGGGGACGAAGGAGAGATGCTGCTTTTGAGAGGAGATGTGATGGAGGAACTTCTGGAGGACTGGTATGGGAAAAGAGATCCGCAGTTTGAGAAATTTGTAGATTCCTTTGCATCAGGAAAGGCAGACAACGGGATTGATGACTATATTTATCAGGTTTACAATTTTTCTCAGAGCAATCCATGGCCGGAGGAATGGATTGCACAGTGTCGGGCAGAGCTTTCAGATACATCGTTAGAGGCCCTGGACAGGACGGAATGGATGCATTTTCTGCTGTCAGATGTGAAAAATCAGGCATCTGAGTGGGTGAAGGAGCTGAGGGCGGCTGTAGAGCTGTGCAGAGAGCCGGATGGTCCTGAGGCCTATCTGCCTATGATTTTATCTGATTTAGAACATGCAGAGAAAATGGAACAGATATCCGGCTATGATACCTTTGCCAGGGAGGCGTCAGACTTTACTTTTCCAAAACTGGCTGCTGTCCGGGGAAAGAATTCTTCCGTATCTCCGGAAAAAAAGGAGACTGTGGCGGCATGCCGCAAGAGGATTAAGAAGGCGCTGGAGAAAATAAAATCGCAGTTTCTCTTTGCCTCGGAAAAGGAGATACTTGCTGATTTGGCGGGAAGCAGTGAGTCAGTTCTTATGCTCCTTTCGCTGGCTGAGGAGTTTGAGCAGCGTTTTTCAGCCAAAAAGAGAGAAAAAAATCTGGTGGATTTTAACGATCTGGAACATCTGGCGCTGAGAATCCTTTACAAAGAAAGCGGGAAAATGAGTGAAACGGCAGACGAACTGGCCCGCCAGTTTGATGAAATTCTGGTAGATGAGTATCAGGACAGCAACTTGGTACAGGAAGCCTTGATTAAGGCGGTTTCCAGAGAACGATTCGGGGATCCGAACGTCTTTATGGTGGGAGATGTGAAGCAGAGTATTTACAAATTCCGTCTGGCCAGACCAGAGTTGTTTCTGGAAAAATATCACTCCTACACAAAGGAGGACAGCCGTTTTCAGAAAATAGAGCTTCACCAGAACTTCAGAAGCCGTGCTCAGGTGCTGGAAAGCACCAATGATGTATTTTTTAAGATCATGACACAGAAGCTCGGGTCTGTGGCCTACACAGAGGAAGCTGCCCTCCACCCTGGAGCCACATATGAACCTGTACCGGAATCTGCGTCAGACACGGAGAGGGATTTCTCCACAGAGCTTCTTTTGATTAATACGAAGGACAGTATTTTAGAGGAGCTGGATGATGACAGTGCAGACTATACCAGACAGGAGCTGGAAGCCAGAATGATTGGAATGCGGATCCAGGAACTGACGAATCCGGAGAGCGGATGCCTGGTTTGGGATAAGGAAGAAGGCGTTTATCGGAGAGCAGAATACCGTGATATTGTTATTTTACTGCGGAGTGTGTCTGGTTGGGCAGAAAGCTTTGCAGAGACGCTGGGGCATATGGGAATCCCCGCTTTTGCCGAGTCGAAGACGGGATATTTTACCACCATTGAAGTGGAGACAATACTGCATTTTCTGGCAGTTCTGGACAATCCCATGCAGGATATTCCTCTGGCAGCAGTATTGAAAGCCCCGTTTTTCGGTCTGACAGATCGGGAACTGGCAGAAATCATGGCAGAGTTTAAGAGAGATGTGGAGAAGGGACAGGATCGAGGGCTGTACGGAGCTGTCTGCGCCTATCTGAAAGCCCATGAGAAGGGAAGTCAGACCCGGGAAGTGGAGACGGCAGAGATTTGCAGAAAGCTGAACCTTTTTACAGAAGTTATGGAGGAGCTTAGAATGCAGGCAGTTTACCTCCCTCTCCATGAACTGCTCTACAGAATCTTTGATCGGACGGGATACTATGACTATGTGTCCGCTATGTCTTCTGGAGAAACGCGGCGTGCAAACCTGGATATGCTGGTGGAGAAAGCGTCTGCTTACGAGTCTACCAGCTACAGGGGTGTGTTCCATTTTATTAAGTATATTGAAAAACTGAAAAAGTATAATACAGATTTTGGAGAGGCATCTGCAGCAGCAGAAGGCGGCAATACGGTGCGGATTATGAGCATTCATAAGAGCAAGGGGCTGGAATTTCCTATTGTGTTCGCTGCTGCCATGGGAAAGCAGTTTAATAAGCAGGATACACGGGGGAAAATTCTGATTGATCCTCAGTTTGGGATCGGTGCAGATTATCTGAACAGTGAGACCAGGCTGAAAGCTCCTACGCTGAAAAAAAATGTGCTGAAGAGGAGAATGGATCTGGAAAACCTGGGAGAAGAACTGAGGGTTCTCTACGTAGCCATGACCCGGGCTAAGGAAAAGCTGATTTTAACAGCTTCTGACAGAAATCTGGAAGCTAAACTGGAGAAGTGGAAGGAATCCATTTTTGAGACGGAAGGGGGACTGCCCTTTACTCTTCTGTCTCTGGCCGGCTCCTGCCTGGACTGGATATTAATGGCTGTGGCAGCAGGAGGCTGCAGGATCCGCGTCAGGGAGACAATGGCGAAAGAAATGCTGGGACAGGAGATCAGCCGTCAGGTACAGCAGAAACTGACGAAAGATATGCTGTTAGGCATGGACAGCACGCAGAAGACACTTTGGGAAGAGGCACTGGGGCTTTCAGACGAAGCGTACCGGGCGCAGCTGGAGTCCCTGTTTTCCTACTGTTATCCCTGGCAGGACGATCTGCGGCTCAATACAAAGCTTTCAGTTTCAGACATTAAAAAGGCAGGGGAAGAAGAAAGCCAGGAAGAAAGCGCTTTTCTTCCTACTATTCCGCA
>CAUCIO010000088.1 GCA_958442925.1 uncultured Clostridium sp.
CTTTTTCGTCAGAAGACAGGCATTGTTATAAGTGCGGTCTGTAGTTCCGAAACAGGGCATGGTTACAGAATAAATTTTCTCTTTCGGCAGTCCGGCCATCTCAAAAGCCTTCACTGTTACCAGAAGCGCCAGGGTAGAGTCAAGGCCGCCTGAAATTCCCACCACTGCGTTCTGGCAGCAGGTGTGTACCAGACGCTTTTTAAGCCCCATCGCCTGAATCATCAGGATCTCCTCACATCTTTTTGCCCTGTCTTCCTCATTGCCCGGCACAAAAGGAGAGGGATCCACAAAACGCTCCAAATAGGAATACGCCTTCTCCTGCTCTGTTTTCTCATCCTCCAGCTGGAATTCTATCATCTGGTAATCTGCACGGCCCTCTGTCTGATAGGTAGTCATTCTTCTTCTCTCACACTCCAGCCGTTCCAAGTCAATGTCGCAGAACACAGTCTCATTATAAAAACGTCTGGATTCTTTTAAAATAGTGCCGTTTTCTGCAATAATATTCTGTCCTCCAAACACTAAATCCTGAGTGGACTCTCCTTCTCCTGCATTGGCATAGACATACGCGCATAAAAGTCTTGCAGACTGGCCGGAAATCAGGCTTCTCCTGTAATCAGCCTTTCCTGTCGTCTCATCGCTGGCAGAGCAGTTTACAATTACGGTAGCGCCCGCAGCCGCATGAGCACTGCTGGGAGGATTCAAAACCCACACATCCTCGCACACCTCGGCTCCCACCACAAGATTCTCTCTGTTTTTACAGGAAAACAAAAGTTTTGTGCCCATAGGAACATTCTGGCCTTCAAACTCCACTGTGACATTTCCATACTCCCAGGGATTAAAATAGCGGCGTTCGTAGAACTCTCCATAATTTGGAATCCACAGCTTCGGGACAAGGCCTAACAGCCTGCCGTTCTGGATCGCTGCCGCTGTATTATAGAGCTTGTGGTTGTATTCCCATGGAAGCCCTGCAAATACAAGCATATCGCTTCCTCTGGTGAAATCTGCCAACGATTTCAATTCCCTCTTCACCGCTGTCAAAAGCGGCTTTTGAAGGAACAGATCGCCGCAGGTATAGGCAGTCAGGCACAGCTCTGGAAAAACCATGATTTTAACGCCGTTCTTCCTTCCTTCCTCAATCTTCCTGCAGATCTCCTCCCGGTTAAACTGCACATCCGCTACTTTTACCTCCGGCGTGGATGCAGCCACGCGTAAAAAACCGTCTCTCATAGTCTGTCTCCTTGTAGTTGATTCGTTGATTTATTGGGAAACTTTTCTGTCTTCCTCTGTTGATTTTCAGTATACCATTACTCTTACAAATTGTCATCTATTCCTGCCAGGCTTCGGATCACACAGCCTGCAAGCATCATACCGGCGACAGGCGGGACGAAAGAGACGCTTCCTGGAACAGCCCTCTTTCTGGGAGCTGTTCCAGGAAGCTTTTCAGCTTTTATCTGTTCTGATTCTTTTTTTTCCCGCTCCGGCTCCTGCGGCTTCAGGGGAGTTTCCCGGGAGTAAAGCACCTTCAAATGTTCAATTCCCCTCTTTTTCAGTTCCCTGCGCATCACGCGGCACAGAGGACACACAGAGGTCTCTGAAATATCTGCAATCTGAAACAGCTCCGCATAAAGCTTATTTCCTGTTCCCATAGAGGCGATAAGAGGAATATCGTATTTTTGGGCATACTCTGCCAGAGCCAGTTTTGCCGTCACTGTGTCAATAGCATCTACAATATAATCTATCGTTCCCTTTACTCCCGCCAAAAGCTCCTCCAGGTTGTCAGGAAGCACGAACGCTTCCATAGTAACAACCTCTGTCTCCGGGCTGATCTGGTGAATCATCTCCTCCATCACCTTTGTCTTGAACAGTCCAATGGTCTGCTGAAATGCCACACTCTGCCGGTTGATATTGCTTCTGGACACTACATCGCTGTCTGCTAAAATCAGCTTTCCCACTCCGCTTCTGGCCAGAGCCTCGATGCAATGGGAGCCTACTCCTCCCACGCCAAACACAGCCACTGTGCTCTTCCCCAGTCTTTCCAGCCCCTCATTTCCTAAAAGAAGCCCTGTTCTCTCAAATTCTTCCATTCTCTCTGTCTTCATTAACCAAATAAAGGGATGTCTCCCACATCCCTCTTCCTCCTGTTTTCTGACTGCAGAAATACCTGTCTTCTTTCCCTTTTCTTTCTATTCCTCTGCACAGAAATAAAAATAAACAGAAAAAAGAACCGCTTCTCCCCCTAGAAAACGGCTCTTCCCGGTCACGTTCGCCAACCGATACATTAAATAGTTTTGCTTTGTCAAATATAGCACTTTAATCCAGTTCTGTCAACTTGATTTTTGTCATTTTGCACAAGATTACCAGCAGTTCGGCCATGCAGCAAGCCTGTCAAAATCCGAGTTCAAGCCTGTTTGAAATCGAGGATTTGTTTGAGCGCTTATATTTTTTATTCACCTGGGAATACTGTAGAAAAACCAGATTTTGAGAGGAGCTTTTTGCCTTATGGAAATTTCTAATAAACTGGACGCTAACCTGCGTCATTTTCATCAGCTTCTGCGAGTCAGCGAAAATTTCGACGTAGTATACCGAGTCATTCAAATAGGCGGACGGGATGCCTGTATTTATTTTGTAGACGGCTTTGCTAAAGATGAAACCCTGCTTCGGATTCTCCAGGGCTTTACCTCCTTAAAACCTGACGCAGTTCCCCAGGCAGCCCATGAATTTTCCAAGCTGTTCATTCCATACGGGGAGGTAGATCTGCTGACAGATGACTCCGAAATCGCTGTCCAGGTCTTATCTGGCGTTCCATGCCTTTTTGTAGACGGCTACAACAAATGCTTTGCTATTGACTGCCGTACTTATCCGGCCAGAGGGGTGGCAGAACCAGATAAGGATAAGGTTCTGCGCGGTTCCAGAGACGGCTTTGTGGAAACCCTGGTGTTCAATACTGCCCTGATACGCCGCCGTATCCGGGATCCTCAGATGACAATAGAGGTGATGCAGGCCGGCAGCAAATCCCATACAGATATTGCTCTCTGCTACATGGATGGACGGGTAGATAAGGAACTTTTAGATACTATCAGAAAACGGATTGGACGCCTCCATGTAGACGCTTTAACCATGAATCAGGAAAGTCTTGCCGAGTGTATTTATCCTCACAAATGGTTCAACCCTTTCCCAAAATTCCGTTTTTCAGAGCGGCCTGATACAGCCGCTGCCTCCATTCTGGAAGGAAATCTTGTCATTCTGGTGGACAACTCTCCTGCTGCCATGATTCTTCCCTCTTCCATTTTTGACATTGTAGAGGAAGCAGATGACTACTATTTTCCGCCTCTGACGGGAACCTACCTGCGTATCTCCAGAATGATTATATCCTTTCTCACCCTGTTTCTCACTCCTGTGTGGCTTCTGTTCATGCAGAATCCAGACTGGATTCCAGACTGGCTGGAATTTATCCGCCTGTCTGACGAAATGCACGTAGCGCTGATTTTCCAGCTCCTCATTCTGGAGTTTGCCATTGATGGACTGAGGCTGGCTGCAGTCAACACTCCCAGTATGCTGACTACGCCTCTGAGCGTAATCGCAGGCATTGTTCTGGGCGAATATTCCGTAAAATCTGGCTGGTTCAACAGCGAAACCATGCTGTACATGGCCTTTGTCACTGTGGCCAACTACTCCCAGGCCAGCTATGAGCTGGGTTATGCTCTGAAATTTATGCGCGTTTTCCTTCTGATTATGACAGCCTTTTTCAATCTATGGGGATTTGTTCTGGGAACCATACTCTGCTTTTCAGCCCTGGTCTTTAATAAGACCATCGCGGGAAAAAGCTACATTTACCCCCTCATTCCTTTTAGTTTATCAGAGCTGAAAAAACGCCTGATCCGCACACGCCTCCCCCATGCAGACGGCCAGGACAGCAAAGACTGTTAAAAGCAGGCTTCACTGCTGACTCAGGCTCTGCTTTAAAAGAAGCAGAGCCTCTTTGTAATGTTCAGCCGGAACAGAAGCGCAGGACAGAAGAATGCGCTGAACAGGAGAAGAATCTGAAATCTTTACAGTATCTGCCGGAAAACTGTGCAGTGTAAAAGCCCTGTTCCATTCCTGTTCATTTACAATTCTCACCCCGATACCTGCCTGTTCCGCCCTTTTTATGATATCTGCCCCCGAGAGCTGTGTCTGAATCTCTGCCAGTACAAAAAATCCTGCTTCTCCCAGATGTGCCGTTGCCTTTTCGCCAAATATTTCTTCAATTTCTCTGCATAAAAGCTTTGCTTTCTGGATATATAAACGTCTGGCCTTTCTGATCTGAGCCTCCAGATGACCGTCCCTGATAAATTGACACAAAGCAATCTGCTCTGCCTTGGACGCTGTCTGGTTGTAGAAAGCTCCCCTTTTCTGATAGGCAGGCAGAAGCTCTGGAGGAAGTACCATAAAACTCATACGGATAGATGGCAGAAGCATTCTTGAAAAGGTTCCCATGTAGACAACTCCCTTTCCGCCTGACAGTCCCTGCAGAGACGGCGTCGGCCTGCTATAATAGCCAAATTCACTGTTATAATCATCCTCAATAAGAAGCAGATTCTTTTCCAGAGCCTCTTTCATCAGTTTCATCCGTTCTCCAATTCCCATTACCCCACCCCAGCTGGTAATCTGAGATGGCGTAAGATAAAAAATACTGTCTGCCGGAAGTTCTTTTTGGCTTGCTTCTATTCCTGACACTAAAAAGCCATGATCTTCAAACACAGTGCGTCCCTGGTGAAAGCTTTCATTATTCATCAATACCTGCCGCCTTTCATGAACCATAGGACATAGAATGTGCAGAAGACTCTGCACTCCTGCTCCCACTACAATCTGATCCGGCGTACAGACTACATTTCTGTATCTCCTCAAATACCGTGACAGCTCCATCCGCAATTCTTCTTCTCCCTGCGGCTCGCCGTAGGACAGCAGGCGTTCATCCTGACGCAGAGCGCTTTTCACATACCGTCTCCATACCTCAAAGCGGAAGCTTTCCCGATCTACTCTGGCAGAGGAAAAGTCAAATAAAAGTTCTTTTCTCTGCTCTTTCTTCTGCTGCCAGCTTTCCATCCGCCTTGTCTTACCCAGATTTGTAACGTAATATCCGCTCTGGGGCTTTGCAGCAATATACCCCTCTGCTGCCAGCATCAAGTACGCTGTCTCCACTGTTGTGCGGGAAAGATTAAGCTGGATTGAGCAGGTTCTGATGGAAGGCAGTTTTGCTCCTGCCTCCAGTTTTCCCTCCTCAATGAGACTGCGGTAATAACGGTATACTCTCATATATCTGAGAGTCCCCTCTTCATCCAGATATCTGGAAAAACCTTTTTCCATTCTGCTCCCCCTCATTCTGGTATTTTCTCTTTTTAAAACTGATTGCATCTATCCAAGCGGCTGCCCTCATCCCCTGCGGCATGCTGATTGGAGGGCTTTTCTTAATTATTTCCACAGTCTTTCCCCTCATAAGAAAAGGCGGCTCTAAGCTAAAATCTCTGCCAGAATAAAATTCCGGCAGAGATTTTCACCTACTCTGTAAAATTTTTGAATCCAAGTCCAAACACCTCTGACGTATCTGTCACCATCACAAAAGCATTGGGATCTGCTTCGTAAACAATCCTTTTCAGGCGGCTGAACTGTGATTTTCTTACTGTGCACAGAAGCACGTTTGTGTCTTTCTTACTATATGCTCCTCTGGCTGGAATCAAGGTTGTCGTCCGATCCAGATCCCTGATGACCTTGTCTGAAATATCATCTGGATTAGATGTGATAATAGTAGCCATACTTCCAGCCTCTCCGCCGTAAATAATCGTATCGATAACTTTCGTCTGCGCATAGAGAGCAATCATACCAAACAGAGCCGCCTCAATATTTCCAAATACAAAAATAGACACAGCCAGAATTATCCCGTCCACAATCATAAGAGCCCGCCCAATTGACATGTGCGGACGTTTTTTCTGCAGCACATATCCCAGGATATCTGTACCTCCTGTGGTGCTGCCAGCCATAAAAATGAGAGCCATTCCTGCGCCCACAATGACGCCTCCGTAAAGGCTGCATAAAAGCCTGTCACCTGAGTAAGCCGGCACTACCAACGGAACTACGAAGTCCAGAACCAGTGAACACAATGTTGTGGTTACTGCTGTGGAGACAGCGAATTTCTTGCTGAGATAAAACCAGGCCAGAGCTAACAGCGGTACGTTCAGCAGCAAAGTCAGAATTCCTACTGGAAGCCCTGTGACATAATTGACCATCAAAGCCACGCCTGTAGCGCCTCCAGGAGCGATATTGGCAGGTACCACAAAAACGTAGGTTCCTACTCCATATATAAACGATCCCAGAAGCAAAAGGCTAATATCCTTCCACATTTCTTTTCCAGTTATTTTCTCCATGAAAATTCCCTTCCCTTTCCTCAGTTTCCTTCTCGGTAAAACAGGTGATGCTGAAAGCATCACCTGCGTATCTTGCAAACTGCGGCTCTTATGTCAGAAACCCCTTCTTTTACTGCTCAATGCTGTAGTTCGGCGCCTCTTTTGTAATATGGATATCATGAGGATGGCTTTCCTTCAGGGAGGCAGCAGAAATCTTCACAAATTTTCCTGTCTCCTGAAGAGTTGGAATGTCAGAAGCTCCGCAGTATCCCATTCCTGCACGCAGGCCGCCCAGAAGCTGGAATACTGTATCCTCTACCATTCCCTTATAAGCAACTCGGCCTTCTACTCCCTCTGGAACCAGCTTTTTAGCATCTGTCTGGAAATAGCGATCCTTGCTGCCGTTCTCCATGGCTGCAATGGAACCCATACCGCGGTATACCTTGTATTTTCTTCCCTGATACAGTTCAAAAGTTCCCGGACTCTCATCGCATCCTGCAAAGAGGGAGCCCATCATACATACGCTTCCGCCTGCAGCAATCGCCTTTGTGATATCTCCGGAATATTTGATTCCTCCATCCGCAATAATCGGAATTCCGTACTCCTTCGCTACTGCATAGCAATCCATGATAGCTGAAATCTGAGGTACACCTATTCCGGCAACCACACGGGTAGTACAGATGGATCCAGGTCCAATACCGACCTTGACAGCGTCAACGCCAGCTTCAATTAAAGCCTTCGCTGCCTCTCCTGTTGCCACGTTTCCGGCAATTACCTGCACATCCGGATATGTTTCTTTGATCATCTGCACGCAGCGGATTACATTTGCAGAATGGCCGTGAGCGGAATCCAGTACAATAACGTCAACCTTTGCATTTACAAGGGCCTCTACTCTCTCCAGCACATTAGCTGTAATACCTACAGCAGCTCCGCAGAGAAGTCTTCCCTGTGCGTCCTTGGCTGACAGAGGATACTTAATCTGCTTTTCAATGTCCTTGATAGTGATCAGTCCCTTTAAGTTAAAGTCATCATCTACAATCGGAAGCTTCTCCACTCTGGCCTTGGCAAGAATCCTCTTCGCCTCAAGCATGGTAGTTCCTTCTTTAGCTGTAACCAGATTTTCAGAAGTCATGCACTCTTTGATCTTCTTAGAGTAATCTTCCTCAAACTTCAGATCACGGTTTGTGATAATTCCTACCAGCTTCCTGCCCTCTGTAATCGGAACGCCGGAAATACGGAATTTTCCCATCAGCTCATCTGCATCTTTCAACGTATGCTCCGGGGATAAATAGAATGGATCTGTGATGACTCCATTTTCAGAACGCTTTACCTTGTCCACCTCTTCTGCCTGCTCCTTGATGGACATGTTCTTATGAATGATACCGATACCGCCCTGTCTTGCCATGGCAATCGCCATCCTGTGCTCTGTTACGGTGTCCATACCCGCACTCATAAGCGGAATATTGAGCTTAATCTTCTTAGTCAGGTAAGTGCTCAGATCAACCTGATTCGGAATTACTTCTGAATAGGCCGGCACCAGAAGGACATCATCAAACGTAATGCCATCACCGATAATTGTACCCATTAATTTTTCCTCACTTTCGTATTAGTTTTATTAATAAGTTTAATTAATAACATCGTTGTAATAGTAATTTATTGTATCAATTTTAAAACAAGATGTCAACACAGGGTGAGGAAAATTTTTGTCTTAGCTTGTTCTATCACCTTCTTTTCTGTATTTCCTGTTTTTTCTATTTCTGCCTGAATAATCAGTCTTTGTTCTTTTCCATGGCAAGTGGATAAAGTCAGATACGTCTGTCCTGAATCTTCACTGCCTGATTCATAAGGAGCTTTATCCCGGCTGGCTGTCAGATATGCCTTCTGTACCTGGTACTCTGTCCACGCTCCTCCAAAGCAGAGATAAATGGTTTTATTTTTTCTAAAGAACTCCTCCTCCCTGTACTTTTTTAGACTTCCAAACATTTCTCCAGACTTCATATTATGTCCGTAAATAACAGTATTCTCTGAAGAAAAAGGAGGGCAGGAAGCCTCAAAAAAGAGACAGCCGCAAGAATTTTTCTCTCCTTCAAAGGTCTTGTTCAGGTATTCAGAATTATCCTTGGGATATACAACAGGATAATTGACAGACGTGCCTGGAATAAAAATCCATCCGGAATAGTCTGGATTGATCTGTGACAGTCTGCTTTCATCCGGAAGCGGAAGAAAAAAATCCGCTTCCGAAGCTGCTCCGCTTTTGCTCTCCGCTAGTCCGGCTATCTTCCTGGTAAACTGGTACTCCGCCTTCCCCCTTTGATCGCTTCGGTATTTCCCTGCAAGCAGAGCTGCGCTTAACAGCATAACGGAAAACAGAATAACCGCAGCTGCGGC
>CAUCIO010000089.1 GCA_958442925.1 uncultured Clostridium sp.
TGATAGCTCGCTATCTCTTCTAACATCCTACGGCGTTCTCCCATGGTTCCTGATACCGTCGCTGTCTTCAGGGAGGGAGCAAAGCGGGACAGCTCATGCTCCCAGTTATAAACCAGCGAAGCGGGACACACAATCAGGGAAGTTCCCTCCCGGGCCGCAGACAGAAGGAGAGCAATGATCTGTATGGTCTTTCCCAGCCCCATATCATCAGCCAGAATACCTCCAAATCCCCAGTGATCCAGTGTTCTGAGCCATCGATAGCCTGTTTTCTGATATCCCTTCAGCTCTCCTATAAAAGTCTCCGGCACATCATAGTCGCTGTCCTCTACAGATTTCATTCCGCGGATCAGAGCCTTGTAGCCGCTGTCTCTGTTAAGGGAAATATGCCCGTCTTCCTTAACCATCTGATCCAGATACAGAGCCCTGAAGCCTGGCAGGACTATCTTCTTTTCCCTTAGCTCCGTATTTCCCAGAGACAGCCCTTCCCGTATCTTTTCAATAGTCATAAAACCGTCGTCTGACAGTTTTAAAAATTCTCCATTTTTCAGCCGGTAATATTTCTTTTTCTGGGTGTAGGCATCCAGAACCTTTAAAAGTTCTCCTCCTGTCAATTCTCCTGTGTCCACAGTAAGGGTCAGCCAGCCATCCGCCACAGAAACTCCCATGGAAATCTCCGGCGGCCGACGAATCGTAAGCTCTTTGACACTGGCTGACAGGCGAATTTCTCCCAGAGCGCGGAATTCTTCCATTCCTTCCTCTAAAAGGCGGTAGACAGCTTCCTCGCCATCCGGCAGAAACAGGCGCCCTGCTCCCTCCTCCCTGGCAGTAAAATACCTGGTAATCAGCCTGCTGATCCGGAATTCTCCCGGCACATCCCGGCAGATGCTTTTAGGCACACCCTCATCATCCAGGGGATGAAAGCTGTAGCTTCCATAGGAAAGGCGCGGAAACAGAGAGAGACGTCCCTGCTCATCGCAGTCAAAATCAAAAACCGCCTTCAACGGCTCTGGCCTGCGGCTTTCCAGCTCTGTCCCCTCCTGGGAGAGAATGCCAAAGGGCTCCATTTTGCTTAATACCCTCTCGTAAAACAGAGGGACATCCCTCTCATTCAGAAACAGCTTCCCCGGCTCCTCCCGATTTCCCAGTATCCCTGTCAAAAAAATGCCCATCACCTTTTCGTAGTCTGCACCGCAGCAGAAAATCCTATTCCTGTCCGCCACATACAGACCTTTTTCTCCCTCAAAGGCAGCCAGGCTGGAAGGAACTTTGATGGAAATTCCATTTTTACCAGCTCTCTTTACAGATACAGAAAAATCAGGATTTTCCTTTACCACCATAAGCTCCCGCAGCTGCCCTCTGGCATCCTCGCACCGGATCGTCCTGCCTGCAGTCAGAGCAAAAAAACGATCTAAATCAGCACGTCCCAGCCGAAGAGAACGCAGCGCAGGCTCCGCCGGCATGCCTCCTCTTCGGATCTGCCGGTAATGCTCCAGATAGGAAGAGGCCAGCTCTGTCATAAGTTCAGCTAACGCCCTGCTCTCCTCTGTAAAAGCCTGCAGGTCATGGTTAAAGGCCAGTCCTCTGCCATACTCCACATACCGTCCTTCTCTCACAGCTGAAGCAAACTCAGTTAAATCCTTCAGAACATATTCTCTCCCTTTTCTGAGACTTCCTTCCAGAAGCACTTCCTGCCTGCCAAAGAGCAGGCGGGGAATAAATTCTACCTCCCCCTTCTCCTCCTCTGCTACAATCTCCGCCACCTGGCGGTTTGTGTACTCTCTAAGCATCAGCCGGACTGACGAAGATGTAAAAACAGGCTGTACCGCCTCTTGATATCCAGAGTCCTCGTAAGCCTGGTACAGCTCTTTCCCATGAGTGCAGATTCCCCGGAAGGAATTTCCCCTGCTGCAGGAACAGGAATAGTCCATAACCTGGCTGTCCTTGATATAAAGCTTTGTCTGATAAATGTTTCCCTGATCCTCCACCTGTCCAGAGACGCGGATTTCCCCCTTCCAGAAGGTATCCACAGAAATATCTCTTACCGCCATGGCTCTCCCTTTCTGCTGCATCCCCATAGATACAGCGAAGCTGCCGGGCACTGTTTTTGTGTCTTGGCAGCTTCGCATCACTCACTCATTCCTATTCTGATGATTCCTACATGTGCTCTGGGGCCTCAATTCCCAGCAGATCCATGCAGGCGTTTAACACATCCTTGGTGAGACTGATCAGGCTGATAAAACCGGCCTGCTTCTCTCGATCTTCCTCGCCGATAATCTTATTGACCAGATAGAAATTATTAAACGCATCTGATAAGTCGTACATGTACTGGCAGATACGGTGGGGAGCAGTCTCTGCAAAAGCAGTCTCAACCACCTCTCCGAAACGGCACAGCTCCAGCTGGAGAGCCTTCTCTGTCTCAGAAGAAGCCGGGCGAACAGGAACCAGAGTGTAGCTTCCGCCCATCAGCTCCCTGTACTTCTCCAGAATTGATTTAATCCGCACTACCATGTACTGAATATGAGGACCTGTATTTCCTTCAAAGGAGATGAAGCGATCCACGTCGAACACATAGTCCTTCGTAGCCTGGTTGGAGAGATCGCCGTATTTTAATGCAGCGAGGCCGATCATTTCAGCCGTCTTTCTCATCTCCTCCTCAGACACTCTCTGTTTCTCCTGAACCTTTTTGTAAACCTCCTCGTCAATCTCAGCAATCAGGTGCTCCAGACGCATAACGCCTCCGTCTCTCGTCTTAAACGGGCCTCCGTCCTTGCTGTTCATGGTACCGAATCCCAGGAACACCATCTTAGTGTCATCCTTCACAATACCGGCCTTCTTGGCTACGCGGAATACCTGGGTAAAGTGAAGCTCCTGGCGCTTGTCTACCACGTAGATATAGCGATCCGGGTGGAAATCCTGCTCTCTCTGGACAATGGTAGCCAGATCAGAGGTGGCATAGAGGGCAGCTCCGTCAGACTTTCTGACGATGCAGGGAGGAAGCTCCTTTGTGTCCGTCTCCTCGGCAATATCCACGACTAAAGCTCCCTGGCTCTCGTAAGCCAGCCCCTTCTCAACCAGATCGTCGATCAACTGCGGAATATATGGCTGTGCATCGCTCTCACCCTTCCACAGATCAAAAGATACGTTGAGATTGCCGTAATTTCTCTTTAAGTCCTTTAAGGACACATTCATAATGTGCTCCCAGATTGCGCGGTAGGGAGCGTATCCGCTCTGAAGCTTAAAGGTAGCTTCCTGTGCTCTCTCCTTGAAAGCCTCATCCTGCTTGGATTTGGCGCTGGCTGCCGGATAGATCTCCTCCAGCTCAGAAATGGTAAACGGCGGCTCCTTCGGATACTCTCCTGTAAAGCTCTCATCAAAATAAGGAAGCTCTGGCTGTCTGTCATGGAGTTCCTCAATAATCAGTCCCATCTGAAGTCCCCAGTCTCCCAGATGCACGTCACCGATTACCTTATGGCCCATATAGCGGCTGATTCGCTTAATGCTCTCTCCAATGACAGCAGAACGCAGATGACCTACATGGAGCGGCTTCGCCACATTGGCTCCGCCGTAGTCTACGATAATGGTCTCCGGCTCTTTCGCTTCTTCCAGGCCGTACTTAGGATCCGCTGCCATCTGGTTCATATATCCAGCCAGATACTCTGGTGCAATGCGCAGATTAATAAAGCCCGGCATAACCGCGTTGATCTCAGAGAACATACCGCTCTCTCTGGCCTGCTCCACTACCTCATTGGCAATATCAATCGGCTTCTTTTTATATGCCTTAGCGGCAGCCATCGCCCCATTGCACTGATACTCGCACAGATCCGGACGGTTGGAAACAGTAACCTTCACATATTTCTCATCGTATCCGCAGGCGGTAAAAGCAGGCGTCAGCTCTGCCACAATCAAATCAATCATCTTCTGCATGATTTTGTCTCCTTCTTGTCAGTGTTTCTGATGCCTCTGTCCACTGGCATCTTCTATCCTTCTATACTATAAAGTATTTTCCCCGTAAGTTCAAGACTAACTGAGATCCTTCATGGCTTCCTTCACATCCTTCTGGAACTCCTTCCACTGGTCCGGATGATCCACAAAGTATTTGGGGCAGGCTTTCTCCGTCACATCGTAATGGCGGATCACGTCTTTCGGCTTCAAATCCAGTTCCCGGCACAGCCAGGCTGTCAGCCGTACCAGAGAGTCATATGTCTCTTCTGTAAATTTTCCGTCCTTTCCCGGATGACAGCACTCAACGGAAATGGTGTCGGAATTCCTTGCATTAGACGCATAGGCCATCTCGTCAATGGGGACGCACTGGAGTATCTCCCCATCCAGTCCGATAATAAAATTGCTGCTGACAGAAATCCGGTTGGATCCGGTCTGGTCCTTCAGCCCTTCAAAATAGTTACGGTTCTGTCCGGCCGTAGTTCCCGGATTGCCCACATAGTGAACTACGATGCCGTTTATCTCAGCAAGCTTTGTGCCCGGCCTGGAATAGTCATTAATCGTCAGCAGATCCTGTGTGACCCAATCCGGCATTTTCACAGAGGAGGGGTCAACTGAAGTTCTCATAAGACTTCCCCTGAGAAACCACCCTGCTGCTCCTCCCGACAGAAACAGAATCAGCGCTGCAGCAGCCAGAAACATCCTTCTGTTCCGTCTGCGGCGCAGTTCTCTCTCCCTCTTAAGGCTCCTTCTTCCGTATGCCCCAGCCGCTCTGCCCTGGCGATACCTCCCTTCCCCCGGAGTCTCACCAGGCCGGATACGCCTGTTTTTCTCTCTCATTTCCTCGTACAACCCTATCGTCCCCTCTGCCCTATGAGCGCTTCCTCAGCTGTATCCCTATCGTAAAACCAGATTCTTTGGGAAACAAAGAAACTGCTGTAAAATAGCCCTGGGAAAGATATTTTACAACAGTTCCTATTGGTCCGAATCCTTATGCCTGATTCTTTTATTCAGTCAAGCTGCCCTCTGCAGAAATCTTCTGAATCTGCATTAAACTCTGGACAGATACTCTCCTGTACGTGTGTCAATCTTAACTTTGTCGCCGATCTCTACGAATAACGGAACGTAGATGATTGCGCCTGTCTCCACAGTAGCCGGCTTAGTAGCGCCTGTCGCTGTATCTCCCTTAAGGCCTGGCTCTGTCTCTGTGATCTCAAGCTCTGCAAACAGAGGAGCCTCTACAGAGAATACCTCGCCGTTGTGAGAACAGATCTTAACCATATCGTTCTCTTTTACAAACTTCAGAGCGTCACCGATCTGCTCAGCTGTAAGAGCTACCTGCTCAAAGTTCTCCACGTTCATAAAGTGGAACAGATCTCCGTCAGAGTACAGATACTGCATATCTACTCTGTCAATTCTGGCTGCCGGGAACTTCTCTGTCGGTCTGAAGGTTTTCTCCACAACACCGCCGTTCTTGATATTTTTAAGCTTGGTTCTTACGAACGCAGCGCCCTTTCCTGGCTTTACGTGCTGGAACTCGACGATCTGGAATACGTTTCCTTCGATTTCCACTGTAATACCGTTTCTAAAATCGCCCGCTGATACCATAAATGATATTCCTCCTTGAATGATCTCTCTTTATCTTTTTTATTCTATACTATAATATGCCGTTTTTCAACTACTTTTTGCAAAAGCCGCAATCTCCCGCGCAATCTCCCCAGGAGTCCTTCCGTCTGTATTTGCCGTAATGTCTGCAGCTTTTTCATAGACAGGACCTCTGGCAGCCAGAAGTCCCTCCACCTTCTCCCTCACATTGCCTCCCTGGAGAAGGGGTCTTGTTGTATCTCCCTGAAGACGGAGCAGAACCTGTTCTGGAGATGTTTTCAGGTAGATACAGACTGCATGTTCTCTCAGCAGTCTCTGATTCTCCTCCCTGAGAGCCAGCCCGCCTCCTGCGGAAATCACCGTATATCCGCCGTTCTGTCCTGTCTGCTCCAGAAGAGTTCTCAGCGTATCTGTCTCCATTTTCCGAAAACTCTCCTCTCCCTGGAAGCGAAAAATATCTGAAATCGTCATACCGGCCCGGCGCTCTGTCTCCTGATCCGTGTCGTAAAGAGCACAGCCCAGAAGCTCTGCCAGCTCTTTTCCCACACTGGTCTTTCCAGCTCCCATAAATCCAATCAGAACCAGATTTTTCTGTTCCGGCTGAAGCCTTCTCTGAATCAGAGTCTCAGCCAGTGCCAGGGTCTCCCTGTCCACCTGAACGCCAGGATTCCACAGTTCATAGGAGACTGCTCCCTGGTAAACCAGCATCTTCAGTCCATTGACTGCTCTTCCTCCCGCTTCCCGCACCATACGCATAAATTTCGTCTCCGCGGGAGTATAAATCACATCCAGAGCCTCCTCAATCAGCTGATAGAACTCCTTGTCCTCAATGGGCGCTGCGTCCTCTGCCGGATGCATTCCCACACTGGTACACTGAATGGCCAGATACCGCTTCCCGCATAAGGCATTCCACTGGGAAAGAGGCAGGGCTCTCATGAGCATCCGTCCTGCAATCCTGTTCCCATACTCTGCCAGCTCCTCTGCTTTTTCAAGGCTCCTGTTCAGTACAGTAATACTTTCTGCTCCACCTCTGGCCAGCATATAGGCGGCCGCTCTGGCCGCTCCGCCTGCGCCAATCAGAAGACAGTCTCTTCCCTTTACCGTAAAGCCTGCTTCTTCCACAGCCCTCTTCAGGCCTGGAACGTCTGTATTATATCCCCTGTATCCGCGCTCTGTTCTGACCAGAGTGTTCACAGCTCCGATCTCCCTGGCTGTCTCGTCTATACCGTCCAGATATCTCATCACAGCCTGCTTGTGGGGGACTGTCACATTCATACCTGAAATATTCAGGGCAAAGGCCCCGGAAACTGCTGCCTGCAGTTCCTCCTCCTTCACCTTGAACGGAACATAGATAAAATCCGTTCCTGTACATCTGGCGTAAAGATTCTGAAGCATCGGCGACATGGAGTGTTCCACCGGATTCGCCAAAATTCCGCAGACTCTGGAAGTTCCCCTGACAGTCTCCGCTGCCTGAATCACCATTTCCTGCTCTTTTACCTGTCTTGTTCTCTCTTCTTTCTCTGTCATTCTGCTCTGCCCTTTTCCTGATGCCTGCTCTCCTGTTTTCTGCAGTCTCTTCTGTAAAAGTACAGCACCACCGCTTCCAGGCGGCGCTTCAAAACAATCTGAATCTCCTCCTTAGGGTGGATAGGCTTTGTAAGGATCCCGTAGATTCCCGTCCTGTTAGCACCGTACACATCTGTAAACAGCTGATCTCCTACAAACAGGCTTGTCTTTCTGTCCGTTCCCATCAGCTCCATGGCTTTCTCATAGCCGCCCCGGGCCGGCTTTCCCCCTTTATAAATATAAGGGGAATCTACCTGTGCGGCAAAGGAAGCTACTCTCGGCTCCTTATTGTTAGAAAGCAGACATGTCTTCATCCCCATATCCTTCAGACGGGCAAACAGCTGCAAAGCCCGCTCATCCGCCGGGGCGCCGTGGGGAACTAATGTATTGTCAATATCAAAAATCACTCCGCGGATCCCCTGCCTGTAAAAGGTCTCGTAGGGGATATCATAGGCGGAGTCTCTGTATTCCTTCGGATAAAATGTTCTGAACATACTAGTCCTTCTTCAACAGCTTTCCTATCTCTTCCATAAAGGTTCCCACGTCTTTGAACTCTCTGTACACAGAGGCAAAGCGCACATAGGCCACCTCGTCCAGATCTTTTAATTTGTCCATCACCAGCTCGCCGATGGCAGAGGTTTCAATCTCTCTCTCTTCCTTGTTGAAAATCTGATTTTCAATTTCGTCAATGGTCTCGCTGATTTGCTGCGGTGAAACGGGACGCTTATGGCAGGAGTGAAGGATACCGGCTTCTATCTTGGAGCGGTCATAGAGCTCTCTGGAATTGTCCTTCTTAATTACCATCAGCGGCATAGTCTCCAGCTTTTCGTAAGTGGTAAATCGTTTTCCGCATGTCTCACACTGACGGCGGCGGCGGATGGAGCTGTTATCGTCTGCCGGTCTGGAGTCAATCACCTTTGTATCAGAAGCATTACAAAATGGGCATTTCACATTCTTTTCCTCCTGTGTGATATATTGTCCTTATTTTAACGTACTGCCGGAAGATATGCAAGCTGTTTTCAGGCTTTTTGCTCCTTTTTGCACAGCTCCACCAAAATGATATCGTCCCCTATCTGCTTGACATCTCTCCATGGAATCACGTATTCGCTCTCTCTTCCCAAAAATCCCCACAGGCACCCTGGTCCGGGAATAATGAGGGCCGTTATTCTGCCTGTACATATATCAATGTCCACGTCCCCCACAAAACCCAGACGGCTGCAGTCCCTGATATTGATCACTTCTTTTTGCTTCATCTCTGAAAGGCGCATGATTTAGACTCCTGTCATTTCCTTGCTTCCAGTATATGACAGCTGAACATCAAATTGCCCTGCTCCCGGATAAAATCCGGCGGGCAGGGCGTTCTCTGCTGTATTTAATGGTATGGTTTCTGTTTTCTGTACTGCTGCTTTCTGCTTTCTTACTGCTGGGGCGCATTGTCCTGAGCGTAAATAGAAGCCTCTGTTCCGGCTGTAGTGCCGAATACAATCACTCCTGTCAGCTCATTTCCCTCCAGGGCCTTATCTCCGTGAAGAGCAGTTCCTATGGCATCTCCAGCTGCGTAAAGTCCTGGGATTTCTCCCTCATCAGCTGTCACTGCATTGGC
>CAUCIO010000090.1 GCA_958442925.1 uncultured Clostridium sp.
GGTGTTGCTATTGAAAGGATTGCAGAACTGTATCGGGATATCAGATAAAGCAGAATGACAAAAACTGTGGGAGGAAGGAAGATGAGACAGCTGCCAGAAGGATTGGAGCAGATTGTTACGGGAGAGAGGTTTCGAAAAGCGCTGGGGCTTCCAGACAGGGTGGAGGAGAACTATGAGCTGCTGGCTCAGGGGGAGTACAACCGGAATTTTCTCTTTATCCATCCTGTGACAGGCAAAAAGCTGATACTCCGGCTGAATTTTGGGAGCCAGATGCACCTGGAACATCAGATTGAATATGAATATCAGGCGCTCTGCCTGCTGAAGGATTCCGGCAGGACGCCGAAGCCTTTGTATGTGGATGGAAGCAGGCAGACTTCCGACCAGGGATTTCTGGTGATGGAATTTCTGCCGGGCCGGGCACTTGACTACCGGAAGGATCTCTTATCAGCGGCAGAGTGTCTGGCAGACGTCCACAGTGTAAAACTTCCGGAGAAACACAGCCTGCTCTGCCCGAAAAAGCCTCTCCAGGCTATCCTGGAGGAATGTGAGGAGATGGTAAAAACCTATATGGATTCTCCTTTGGGAGAGCTTCAGACAAAACGGGAGATCAGGCGTCTTCTGGATCTGGGATGGAGACAGGCAGACAGCCTGGAGAAGGTTCCGTTCCAGTGCTGCATTAACACAGAGCTTAATTCTACAAATTTTCTTGTAAACGGGCCGGGAGAGAAGACCTTTCTCGTAGACTGGGAGAAGCCGTTATATGGAGATCCGGCTCAGGATTTGGGGCATTTTCTGGCTCCTACCACCACCTTCTGGAAGACAGATGTTATTCTTTCTAAGGAGGAGAGAGAGGCGTTTGTGACAGCGTACATCCGTTCTGCGGGAAATGGGGCTCTTACAGAGGGAATCCGGGAGCGGACTCGCCTGTATATTCCCATTACCTGTTTAAGAGGAATTACCTGGTGCGCCATGGCCTGGGTTCAGTATCGGCAGCCGGGAAGAGAACTGGTGAACGAGTCTACCAGGAAAAAACTGGATGAATATCTGGACGCCGGATTCCTGGCCGGAATCGGATCGATGATTGAGGGAGAAAGGGAAGCTTAGGGAATATGAGACAGGAGCTGAAGACAGATGAAACGAGACAAAAAAGAGAGTTCCCAGAGCTTTTAGAGGGAATCGCTGCAGTTCTGACAGCAGCAGCAGTTACTGGAGTGACGGCAGTTCTCCCTATGGTGGCCTCGGTGGGAAAGCTGGTTTATGCCAACAATATTCCGGTGATGCTCATGAGCATGAAATTCGGACCGGTGGGAGGTGCGCTGTATGCGGCAGCGGCTTCTATTATCCTTAACAACATTGGAATGGGCAGCGGCGTGCTGCTCTATGTGCTACTGTTTCAGATGGCAGAGGCAGCTTTGGCGGGACTTTTATGGCACAAAAAGAGATTTCATGTGCTGCGCTACGGAGTTTCCGTACTGGGAGGGACATTTGCATTAAAGCCGTTATCTTTTTTATTATACTATCTCTTTAACAGAGAAGTGTTGGGAGACAGAGGTATGTTTTCCTATCTGGCGGGGAGCTATACCGGATATCTGCGCTCAGGATGGAAGGACACACTTCTTCTCTATGGGTCGGGAATTCTGTGCGGTTATCTTTTAAACCGTTTACTGGAATTATTATTTACAAAACATCACAAAAAGGAGGAACCAGAGGTATGAAAAAGAAAATCTGGATAACAGCCATGGCGGCAGCGTCAGCAGCCGTTCTGGGTGCCTGCTCAGGAGGGGCAAAGGAAACAGCTGAAACAGCACAGACAACTGCGGCAGAAAGCGCTGCAGCAGAAGAGACAGGAGCACAGGCCCAGGGAGAAATCGGCTCTGTTACTGTGGAGGAGATCAGGGACAAGGAGATTCAGCTGATTGACGTCCGCTCAGAGGAGCAGTATATTGGCTGGAAGACAGCAGCGGGAGAAGGCGGCCACATGGAGGGTGCTGTTGATTTCCCGGAGAGCTGGCTGTCCATGGATCTGGAGAAGGAATCAGCCATAGGAACGACCATGGAACTGGAGCTGGAGCGCCGCGGTCTGGATCGGTCCAAGGAGACGGTCCTCTACGGAAACGGCACTGTTTCTGAGGAGACAGCGAAGAAATATCAGGAGCTGGGCTTTGAGGATCTGTCTGTTCTGGAGGGAGGCTATGAGGCATATCTGGAAGACGGAGGAGAGGCAGTCAGCCTTCCCGGATACCAGATGTACGTATCTCCTCAGTGGGTACAGGATCTGGCAGACGGAAAGAATCCGGAAAGCTATGATGGAAATGATTTCCAGATCGTGGAGGTTTCTCTGGCCAGCGAGACAGAGGAGTATGGAAAAGGTCATCTTCCGGGGGCAGTTAATGTCAATGCAGATGCAATCAACCACGTTCCGGGTCTCCGCGCTCTGGCTGACTATGAGGTAGTTCCCATGGAAGAGCAGTTAAAGTTCTGGAACCGCCCGTCTGATGAGGAGATTCAGAAGACATTAGAGGGACTTGGAATTACAAAGGACACAACCGTAGTGCTTTACGGAACAACAGCGGCAACTACAGCAGCGGCAAGAGCAGGCCTGATTATGAAGTATGCAGGCGTGGAGGATATCCGCCTTGTAAACGGAGGCAAGACCTTGTGGGCTTTAGAGGGAAGAGAATGGGATACAGAAATCCATCAGCCAGAGGCGGTGGAATTCGGAGCAGAGGTTCCGCAGAATCCAGATGCGATCTATGATTACGAGGAGGAACTGGCAGCTGTAAACAATGAGAATGCAGTTATTGCTTCTATCAGAAGCTGGGAGGAATATCTGGGAAATATCAGCGGTTATACCTATATCGGAGAAGCCGGAGACATTGCCAAGTCCAGATTTGGATATGCAGGTTCTGATCCATACAGCATGGAGGACTTCAGAAACGTGGACAATACCATGTTTAACTATGAAATGATGGAAGACCGCTGGGAGCGCTGGGGAATTACTCCGGACAAAGAGGTAGTATTCCACTGCGGAACCGGCTGGAGAGCCAGCGAGACATATTTTTACGCCCAGGCCATGGGATGGGAAAATATCCACGTTTACGATGGCGGCTGGTATGAGTGGCATAAGCAGCCGGAAAGCCCTGTAAAAGAGAAGGGACTTCCAGAAGATGCGCCGGAGCAGAAACCAGAGGAGTTTTTTGTAGTAAAGAAAAAATAGGCAGATTCAATAAAAGAACCCGATTGATAGAAAAAAACGATAAATCAGCCTGAAAGTCTGGTTGAAGAACAGAGGCTTCAAGAGTATAATAGGTAAGGTTTGACAAAAAAAGAGGAGGAGATTACTCATGAGAAAGAAATTAACAGCAGCATTATTAGTATCCGCAATGGCGGCTATGATGGTAACAGGATGTGCTTCCGGAACAGACAGCAAGGAGACGACAGCAGCTCAGACAACAGCGGCAGAGAGCACAGCAGCAGAGACAGAGGCAGCAGGCGAGGAGACAACAGCAGCTTCCAAGGAGGCAGGTGAGACTCAGTACGTTGCTCCGGCAGATGCAGTGAAGGCAGCCCAGGCAGACGAGATCCATGTACTGGATGTAAGAGAGTGGGCAAACTACGCAGAGGGAAGAGTAGCCGGTTCTGAGTGGTGTCCGATTTTCCCGCTGGAGGACGAGTCTCTGGCTGAGCAGATGACTGCTTACGCTGAGAAGAACTTAAAGGACGGAAAAGAGATCTATATTATCTGCAACAGCGGAAAAAGAGGCGCTGCAAAGACAACAGAGGTTCTTACAGCGGCAGGAATCGACCCATCTCTGCTCTTTACAGTAGAGGGAGGAGCAAAGGCTCTTGGAGAGGAGAAATCTCTCACCACAAACCGTGCAGAGGAGGCCATTGACTGGCAGTATGTAACAGGAAAGGAAGCAGTAGAGGCTCTTGGAAGCGAGGACGTTCAGTTCTTAGACGTACGCGATATGGATACTTATGCAAAGGGACATCTTCCTCAGTCCATGAATGTAGGCTTAAAGGAAATCGAGGATCCGGCTGCCCAGACTGAGATGTACGAGATGGCAAAGGCAGAGTTAGACGCTGAGAAACCAGTTTATATTCTCTGCTACAGCGGAAACAAGTGCGCAAAGACAGCGATTTCCGTTATGAAGGATGCAGGCTTTGATCCGGCTAACCTGTTTATCATCGAGAACGGCGCTAAGGATGCAGATGTAGCGGCTGCATTTGTGACAGAGTAATAGGGAGAAAACATGAAGAAAAATTGGATTCTTCTGCTGGCAGCAGCTGCCTGTTCCATGTCTCTCCTGACTGGCTGCTCAGGTTCTGGGAGCGCAGAGACAGATGCTTCCAAAGCAGGAGCCGAGACAGAAGAGGCAGGCTCTGTTCAGACGGATATGACCTTTGAGGAGATGAAGGAGGCAGCCAGGGGAACGACAGTTACCTTCTACGGCTGGGGAGGAGATGAAAAGCTCAACCAGTGGCTGGACAATACCTTTGCTCCTGTTATGAAGGAAAAATATGACATTACTATGGAGCGTGTTCCCATGGATATTGACCAGGTTTTAAGCCAGCTGTCAGGGGAAATCCAGGCAGGGGAGAAGGACGGCTCCATTGATATGATCTGGATCAATGGAGAGAATTTCCAGTCTGCCAAGGAAAACAGCATGCTCTATGGCCCCTTCACAGATAAGCTTCCTAATTTTAACGAATATGTGGATGCAGAATCTGAGGATGTAACCCTGGACTTCGGTTATCCGGTAGAGGGCTACGAGGCTCCCTATGGGAAAGCGCAGATGGTGCTGATCGCAGATACGGCGGTAACACCAGAGCTCCCAAAGAGCGCAGAGGAGCTGAAAGCGTTTGTGGAAGCGAATCCCGGGAAGGTAACCTATCCGGCGCTTCCTGATTTTACAGGAAGTGTCTTTGTAAGAAATATCATCTACGAGCTCTGCGGATATGAGCAGTTCCTGACCATGGAGCCTGACAAGGAGACAGTGAGACAGGCAGTGGCTCCGGCTATGGAGTATTTAAGAGAATTAAATCCATCTCTCTGGAACCAGGGACAGACGTTTCCTGAATCCTCCACTACGCTGGACAATATGTTTGCTGACGGTGAACTGGTATTAAACATGACTTATGACGCCTACAGCACAGCGTTAAAGATTGAGGATGGAGCTTATACAGAAACCACAGAGAGCTTCCAGTTTGACAAGGGAACCATTGGAAACACCAATTTCATGGCAATCGCAGCAAATTCCGGCAACAAGGCAGGAGCGATGGTAGCCATTAATGAGATGCTTTCTCCTGAGATTCAGGCAGACCGTTATGAGACGCTGAAGGTAATCCCGGTTCTGGATAATGAAGCACTGACAGAAGAGCAGAAGGCAGCTTTTGCCCAGGTGGATCTCGGAAAAGGAACAATCCCTCAGGATGAGCTGCTTTCCAAACGTCTTCCGGAGATGCCGGCAGAACTGGTTCCAGTCATCGAAGAAATCTGGCTGGAGGAAGTGGTAGGTAAATAATGAAACGAAAGCTGGCGCCGTATGTGCTGCTGGCTCCGCAGATCATACTCACCATTCTTTTTATGATTGGACTAGGAGCTGGAATCACCCAGAGTTTTGGGGTGGTTCCAGCTTTTGGGTTAAAGGAGCCTACGCTGTACTATTATAAAGAAATATGTCTGAGACCGGATATGGTGGAATCGATTCTTTACAGCTTAAAGATTGCCTTTTTTTCTGCACTGGGAGCAGCAGTCATCGGAACAGTTCTCTGCGGCCTTTGTGTGTCGGCAGGAAGGACAAAGGGGATGTTTATGCGGATTCTGCAGCTTCCGGTGGCGGTTCCCCATGTGGTGACTGCCTTGTTTGCAGTCAGCCTGTGTTCTCAGAACGGGCTGGTTGCAAGGATTGCCTGTATCCTGGGCCTGATAGAGACTCAGCAGGAATTTCCCATGCTGATCTACGACAGACAGGGTATAGGTGTAATTCTGGCTTACCTCTGGAAGGAAATCCCTTTCATTATCTATTTTGTCATCGCCCTGATGGCCAATATTAATGATCGGCTGGGGGAGGCAGCGGTTAACCTTGGAGCCAGCCGCCTGACCGCCTTTTGCCGTATCACCCTGCCCCTGTGCTGGGATACGATTGTAAGCGGCTTTCTGATTCTGTTTGTATTTGCGCTGGGAGCTTATGAGCTTCCCTTTCTGCTGGGAGTTACCAAGCCCAAGGCCCTTCCTGTGCTGGCCTATCAGCAGTACATGCATCCGGATTTGAGAAACAGACCCTATGCTATGGCGCTGAATGGAGTGATCATTGCAATTTCTCTTGTCAGCGCTGCTCTTTATTTCTGGCTGATGAACCGTCAGACCAGAAGGTTTGCAGGGGAGGGGAAAGGAGGAATGAATGTATGAAAGAGCGAATCGTAAAAGCAGTTCTTTTCCTGCTGGCGGCTGTTATTCTGCTTCCCTGCCTTCTTCTGATAGTCTGGATGTTTACAGAGCGCTGGGCCTGGCCGGATCTGCTTCCTCAGAGATTTTCCATCCGGGCGGCAGCAGAGGTGTTTGGGCGGGGAGGAGAGCTTTTAAAAGTGTTCTTCTCCAGTGTGCTGATTTCTACAGCAGTGGCAGCGCTGTCGGCCATGATAGGAGTCATGACCTGCCGCGCGCTGGTTTTTTACGACTTTTTCGGGAAACGGCTGATGGGCTTTCTCACCATCCTGCCTTTTATGGTGCCGGCCACCGTGTTTGCCATGGGAATCCAGCTGACATTTATCAGAATGGGGCTTAACAATACGATTTCCGGCGTGATTTTAGCCCATCTGATCTGCTCTCTGCCCTATGGAGTCCGGCTGATCATGGACGGAACGAAGGCCCTGGGGAAGGGGCTGGAGGAACAGGCCAGAGTGCTGGGAGCATCCTCCTGGCAGGCATTTTACAAGGTATCTCTGCCTGTGCTGGCTCCTGTCATTTTGTCGGCAGCCAGTATGTCCTATGTGGTATCCTTCAGCCAGTATTTTCTCACACTGATGATAGGAGGGGGACAGGTGAGGACGTTTTCCATTGTCATGGTTCCCTATCTGCAGAGCGGGGACAGGAGCATGGCCAGTGTGTACAGCGTGCTGTTTCTGGCTGTGACACTTTCTGTGTTCGGCCTGTACGAATGGATTGGACGAAAGTGGACAAAGGATTCTGAAGGAGGATTTTATGAGTAGGGAAGAAGAGAGAGGGCTTATAATACGGGAGCTGGCAGTTAGCCTGCAGAAACAGGAAATCCTGCATCGAATCAGCCTGAAGGCAGAAGAAGGAGAATTTCTGTCTCTTCTGGGAGAATCCGGCTGTGGAAAGAGTACGCTTTTAAAATGTATTGCAGGGCTGCTGGACGCAGATTCCGGAGATATTTTTCTGAATGGGGAAAGCCTTTTGAAAAAGCCGCCGGAAAAACGGGGAGCTGTCATTGTATTCCAGGATTTGAGACTTTTTCCCCACATGACAGTGGAGCAGAATATTACATTTCCCATGGAAATCAAAAAAATTCCTAAAAGGCAGCAGAGAGATACGGCAGAGAGGCTTTTAAAAGAAGTTCAGCTGGCAGGTTTGGGAAACAGAAAGATAAGAGAATTGTCTGGAGGGCAGATGCAGAGAGTAGCCCTGGCCAGGGCGTTAGCGGCAGAACCGGCTCTCCTTCTGCTGGATGAGCCGTTTTCCGGCCTGGATGAGCGCCTCAGACTGGAGATGGGAAACCTGGTGAAAAAAATACACAGGGAGCGGGGAATTACCACAATTCTTGTGACTCATGACAAGAGGGAGGCCCTGCAGCTGTCAGACAGGATTGTCCTTATGAGCGGAGGGCGTTCCCTGCATCAGGGAACGCCCAGAGAGCTGTTTTACCAGCCAGCATCAAAAGAGGAGGCGGAATACTTTGGGAAAGTCAATTATCTGAGAGGGCATATTCAAGGGGATCTGTTTACGAACGAATGGTTTCAAATTCCTCTTTCAGGCTCCGGAAGTGTGAAAAGCGGAGAAGGGGAGGTTATGGTGCGTCCCTTTTCTGTCAGAATCACAGGACCCGGCAGCTTCCCTGTAAAAGAAATTACTTTTATGGGGGAGATGGCAGAGATATCTCTGGAGACGCCGGAAGGCCCTCTGCTCTGCCAGATGATGAGCCGGGAGCTGGAGCAGACAGGTATAAAAACAGGAGAAAAGGCGGGGATTGAGATTGAAGAAGCATATTGTATTTGACTGTGACTGTACTTTTGGGGTAGAAAACTGTGATGTAGACGACGGGCTGGCTCTGATGTATCTCTTAGGCTGCCCGGAGGCAGAGGTGATGGGCATTACTGCCACCTATGGAAACAGCCGGCTGGAGGTAGTGCTGGAAAGCCTGAGAAGGCTTTTGGCAGATCTTGGGAGAGAAGATATCCCGGTGAAGCCAGGAGGAAAAAAGGCTGGAGCGTATGTAAGCGAGGCTGCCGATTTTCTGGCAGAAATGGCAGACAGGCATCCGGGAGAACTGTCGATTCTGGCTACTGGTTCTCTCACGAATTTAATGGGAGCCTGGAAAAAGGATTCCGCCTTTT
>CAUCIO010000091.1 GCA_958442925.1 uncultured Clostridium sp.
GGGATGACGACTTCTATATTCATCCTGAGGTGGTAGAAGAAAGCGATCGGATTCACTGGGGTATTTCCGGCAGACAGTTTAAAGATCCCTGGCAGCTTTTAAATATGAAAATACGTACTCTGGCTTTTGTAGGAAATGCACGCCAGGCCGCTCAGATTGAACGTGATTTTCCGACACTGCGCCTCCCCCTCTTTGCAAGCGGAAACGGCGCGGATGTAATTGAAAAAGGACATTCCAAAGCAGATGGTCTGCGGCTTTTAGCAAAATACTTTGGGGAAGATCCTTCCTTAAAGGATACAGTAGCTTTTGGCGACAGCCTGAATGACATAGAAATCGTTCAGGCGGCCGGAATTGGCGTTGCCATGGGAAACGCAGTAGGAGAGCTGAAAGCCTGTGCTGATCTTGTCACAGACTCCATTGAAAAAGATGGAATATGGAATGCCTGTTCCCTGCTGAATCTGTTTTAGCTGAATTTCTATTAATAGGGCAGTTGTGAATTCTGTGCCAGCTGTATAAACTGCTTCATAGGTTCTGAAATGTATTTTCCTTTTAAAAGGGCCAGATGGTTTTCGTTTTTCATAGAAATCCCCTCCAGAGAAAACGTCATCAGACGTCTGCTTTCCAGCCATTCACAGGCCAGCCTGTCAGGCAAAAAGGTGATTCCCATACCTGCCTGCGCCGCGTGAAGCAGCGCCTGTGAATTTACGCTGACCCAAGATGCTGAAAGTTTCAAATCCTGCTGCAGCATGGCTCCGTCAAAAACGTCCCGGATGGCGCTGCCCTTTTCCCGAAGCAGCAGGCGCTCAGCTAAAAGAATCCTTGGCGAAAGCACCCAGCCCGATTTGGTTTTTTCTCCGAGATGAAAAAACCGCTTTTCAAAGTAATCAGGTGAACAAAGGGGAATTACCTGGTAGGATGAAAATGAAATACTGTCAAACTTTTCCTGATAAGATGCCCCTTCAATCAAGGCAATATCAATTTCATTGGCTTCCAGGCGCTGAGATATTCTCCAAGCGCTGTCCACGGCTGCCGTCACCGGGATGTCCGGGAAATGTTTTGAAAATCTGTTAATTATTCCGGGAAGCCAAAAATTTGCTATTGTAATGCTGGAGCCTATTCTCAAAACTGTTCTCTGCTCCAGATTCTCCATGCTCTTTTCCAGATCTTCATAGGCTTCCAGTACCCGGCAGGCCTTTTCATCCAGCCGCTGTCCCATCTGATTCAGGCGCAGTCTTCTTGATGCCCTGTCAAACAGGGGAGCTTGGGCCCGTTCCTCCAAATCTGCTATTACATGAGACACTGCAGGCTGAGTCATAAACATTCTCTTTGCAGCTCTGGTAATACTCTCCTCTTCACATACTGCCTTAAAAACTGTAAGATGCCGAATCGTCATAATGTTTTCCCTTCCTTGTCTTTTGTATTTTAGAGTTAATCATGCTATTTTAGTTATGAATATAATAAAATTATATAATTTTACTTATATATTGACAAGTTTTATAATAGCAGAACAGAAACTCTGTTTACTTTACCTCTGGAAAAGGAATTTATTTTATGAAACGTGAAACTTTCAAACGGCTTATCTGGCTGTTTTATATCAATCTATTTATCAGTGCATTTACATTTGGAGGCGGCTATGTAGTCATACCTATGATCCGAAAATATTTTGTCCAAAAGAAAAGATTTCTTACAGAAGAGGAGGTTATGGAGCTGGCTGCCATTTCCCAGTCCTCTCCCGGAGCAATTGCCGTCAATCTCTCTGCTCTGGCCGGATATAAGACTGCGGGGATTGTCGGGGCTATTGTCAGCTGTATCGCTTCTGTTCTTCCCGCCTTAGTGATTTTATCTGTTATTTCTGCCTGGTATCAGGCTTTCTCCCAACATATGCTGGTAAATGCAGTTTTAAAAGGTATGGAGGCCGGCGCAGCTGCCCTGATTGCAGATTTAATTAGCGATATGATACAGATGATTAAAAATGAAAAAAGCCCTGTTCTGACAGCTATAGTTCCAGCAGCCTTCATTGCCAGCTTCTTTTTTGATCTCAACGCAGCGCTGATTCTGTTTGCCTGCTGCGGCATCTGCATGATTGAAACATGGCACAAAAATAAAAAAGAAAGAAGGGTATAAAGATATGGATCTGATCTTAGAACTTCTGTTTGAATTTCTTCAAATTGGACTTTTCAGCATCGGCGGAGGTTATGCTGTTATTCCACTGATTCAGGAACACGTAGTAGATTTGAAAGGGTGGCTGTCTATCAGGGAATTTACCGATATTATCACCATTTCCCAGATGACTCCAGGGCCTTTGGCTATAAACACTTCCACTTTCGTAGGCCTGCAGACAGGGGGCCTGACGGGAGCTGCCGCCGCTACCTTAGGATGTGTATTCTCTGGCTTTATAATCTCTCTGATTCTGTGCCGATGTTTTGATAAATATAAAAAATCAGCCTACGGCCAAACAATCCTGAACGGGCTGAAAGCTGCTTCCGTCGGTCTGATCCTCTCAGCTGCCATGACTATCCTCGTCATTGCCTTTGCACACAACGGCACAGAACTGGCTGGCAGCACAAACCCCATAAAAAAGCTCACCGAAACAGCTGCCAATCTCAACTGGACTGCCATAGGTATTTTTACTGTATCTATGATTCTGGTTCGAAAAGTCCGGCTGAATCCAGTCCTGGTTATGGCTCTGTGCGGAATTGCCGGTGGAATTGTGTATAGATAACCAGAAGAATTTCCGCTGTCTTCCGATTCATACCTTTCAAAAATGTATCTTTCCTATGAACAATGAACATGCTGTTAAACATATGATAAAATTGTAAACCAATCAGGAAAGGGCAAATGAACTATGAATTGCTATGATCAGCAGTATTCCGACGGAAAAGAAAAAGAACCACTTTCATCCCGTTCGATACGCAGCCAGCTTGGGAATTCTTCTTCCAGGGACTGGCGAAACGCCACTGTCCCCCCTGTCAGAGACAGGGTTTCCGGTCAGGAATACCAGAAACAGAAGGACTCTATTGTAGAACGCCAGTCCTTATATGGACCATACGGAGAATGGGGCTGGAATGGTCCCAATTCCGGCTGCTGTCCTCCATGGCAGCATACAGATACAGAACAGCATTCATCTGTAAAGCCGGTATGTCCGGCAGCAGCAGAACCTGAACCAGGTCCTGTGATTAGGCCAGAGCCAAGAAACAGCTCGGAAGAAACGCCTCCTGTTTCCGAATGTCCGGTTGATTTTTCTGACTATCCTGTGGGCATGGCCTATGTGCCTATGCAGAGATGGGGCAAAACTTACGATTTGGGTAACGGATTTTCCAGGGGGACCATTTTCCCAGACCTGGATCTTCCATTTTTAGCAGGGAGGTGTATCTGATGTTTGGAACAATGACAAATAATGGAGACAGAAATACTGCTGCAGCTCCTGTGGAAAAAGAAGCCCTTATGCGTCGAATCGATCAGGCCAGCTTTGCCATGGATGACGTTCTCCTCTACCTGGATACCCATCCAACAGATCAGGAAGCACTAAAATACTATCATTATGTGGCAGGGCTTCGAAAGGAAGCTCTGGAAGCTTGGCAGACTCAGTACGGCCCTCTTCTTGTCGACTCTGTCAAAAATGCGGACCGCTGGACCTGGGTGACGGAAAAATGGCCATGGGAAGGGGAGGTGTAACCTATGTGGAGATATGAAAAACGGCTTCAATACCCAGATAAAATCACTCAGCCAAATCCAAAAATGGCACAGTTTATTATGAGTCAGTACGGCGGGCCAAAAGTCGGTAACAGATTAGCTTCTTAAATCACTTCCCCATCCTCTCGGATCCGATCTGGGGTCTATGAGGTAGTTGGCACGAACCAGTTTTTATCCGTCTGAATCATTCCTCAAAACTATACATATATTTTATTGTATAATAATAATTTAAATAATACTATTTTTATTTCATTATCTATGCTAGTACAAGTAAAATTACTACAGTTACTAAAGCACAAATATCCACATAAAATGCCCTCTCAAATAATTTTTGTTTTCTCATAAGGATACGGGAATTTTGTATTATTTCACTACAAAGTTCTCTTTCCATATTGGCACACCTTTCCATTTGAAAATGCGGTTCGTTCCAATAATCCTTGTATAAAGCCCTCATATAATCTTCCAATTCTAAAGATGAAATATATCCATAATATAATAAATTCTTTTCTATATTTTTATTTTGGCATTTTGGAATTGACTTAGTGAGCGGCTTAAACGAAAACAACGAAAAACCGGTTGATATTAATATAAAAATTACAATCAACGTAAACACACTTACATTTGTCCATTCACGCGTAAAAAGAACCGAAAGTAACGCAACATTAAAAGCTATCAAAGCGCCATTTTTGGCCTCTGCAAAATGAAGCCATGAATTAACATTCTCAAAAATATATTTAAGCTGCTCTATTCTGTTATCAATCTTTTCTTGTTCCATTCATATTTCACCCTTTTTTCTGAGTTCTTCAATCTTAAAAAAAGCTGCTCTTAAAGAATTTTCAAAATCCGGAATAGTATTTTCATATTTTACCGAAATGTCTTCCAAATCGGTCTTTTGTATCCAAGCAACGCGTTCATGCTTCGAAGTAGCCCGAAAAGATTCTACATCAAAATTGCCTTCTATCTGAGCCAATGTAATAATCCCTTTATCCATTTTGTCTGAACTTGCTGCAAAACCATGAGTGATATGATATAGTGCTATAGGTATGGGCTCTTGCATATTTCTATTTTTGTCCAAAACAGGAATTATCTCTATACCAAAATCTTGCTTATATTCTTCTTTGATACGTTGCTCTATGCTCTGATCAATGACCGCTTTAGCACAGCCAAATTCCCATTTTCCGCCAAATTGGGGCCGCGTATTTTTTCTTTGTGCGACTAATATTTTGATCTCTCCTTTTTCGTCTATTGAAAAGCATATTGCTACGCAATGTACTTGCATATATTCTGTCTTGATCAATTTAGTGTAATCATGAGTTGCATTTGCTATAGCATCTTGCAATCTATTCATTTTAGTTGCCAGTCTCCGATCTTGCAAAATTTTACTTAAGGCATAGAAAGGATCACTATACATCCTAGAATCTCTAATAATATCTTCTTTTGGCGGCTGTTCTTTGTGAGCATAATATTCCTTTACCAATTCGTTTTCATCGCAAGCATCAAAGGTAAAACTATCTTCAAAAGCTATTTCTTTTTGGTACTTTTCTAAATATGCTTTGGGATCATGATACCAAATAATAGGGTAAAGTTTATTCTTCCATACACCCTTTAATCTTCTATAGGTTATTATATGTAAATAAGATAATGTATCTGTTCTTTGTGAAATAAGGTATGCTAATTCAAAGCTTAAGGCCAATCTGCCATCCTGTGTTTGTGAAGCTACACGAAATCCGGTATCAATATCATTCCCGAGAAATTCAAAAATTTCATATCCTTCTTTAGATTTATACCGCTCAAAGATATTATCACAGCAATTCTTGGTTGAATTTCCATCATCGATATATCCAATATCTTCTACAACAGCTATCCAGGCAGCCGCTTTTAAAGATAAGTCGTTCTTCTGCTCTTTTAACTCGGAGATTGTCGATACCATTATTCCAAATACTTTATTTACATATCTTCTTAGTTCATTTTCATCTCTGACTTTTACAATGAAAATCTCTTCATCTCCCAAAACTCTCCACATTTCGGATCCTTCTATCTCCTGAAGGACATCTTCTCGGAGTTTTCTGAATATTTGATTTAGTTCATGTGCCCACCCATAATAGTTAGCAGTTTTATATGCTGTAGAATTAACAACATCAAAAGAAAAGAACAGTACTACATCTTTTTTTATAGACTGTTCCTTCCTTTCTGTATTGCCATAATCTGCTTTGTTTTCAAGATCACGTATCTGACCAGCTATGGATTGTAAATTATTGCGCTTTTCGTCTACCATTCTAAATATCCTAACCACTTTCCTCTATTAGCCGCTGCATCTATTGAAACATGAAAATATTTGGCTATTTCAGAGGTATTAACTCTACCGTTTTCTGTGTATTTATCCATAATTTGTTTATAATCCTTCTCCGGCATCAAAAAAGCAGCAGCAAACTCATTTGATTGGTATTCTGTATTAGAATTTCCATTTCGATAATAAGCTATATTGTCTTGATTTCTCCACTGTGTTTCATCAGTCTGAAAACCCATATGCAAAAACAAATGACCTAATTCATGCGCAATTGTAAAATTTCTTCTTTCTTCTGATTGGAAGGGAGAAACTCTTATTTCAAAAGAATTCTCGCTTATTTTTTTTATCCTACCATCAGAAAATCTATCCAATGAAGAGTCCTCGAGCACTTCTCCCCCCATCTTTTTTACAACGCTATCTATATTCGAAATAGGGGTATCTATTTCGTATATCTCTTTAACTGTATAGGCCATAGCATTGATCAGTTCTCTTATTTCACTATGCAATCCCATAATAGCACCACCTTTATAGGTGTTATTATATGTTATTTTGCACAAAAAATCTATATAAATATTGTATAATATGTAACTAGATTTTTTAGTGGTTTTTTCAAATATCACTTATATTAATATTTTATGCTATTTTTCCGCCTATATTTAACAACCTTTACACATTAATATTTTCCATATTTATGTGTAGTAAAATCATACTCTCCCACAATCCGCAGAACTCCCCTCTCATCCGTCACCATACACTGTCCCTCATGGATTCCCGGTTCTGGACAAAGGAAGAACCTCTCCCCCGCTGGATCTGTCTGATAGCCAGTCAACATATACCCGGCATCGTCAAAGAGATACCAGCCAGATGTGCCGCCGGTTACTTCGGTCAGCCAGTACCAGCCGTTTCTGGCGTAAGAGCCATCCTTAAACTGATACCACCAGCGTATGCCGTCAGCGGCCTGGATAAAGCCCTGAGGATATTCCTTCGGGGCTGCCTCCTCCGGCTCTTTCTTTGCGATTGCCGCCTTGAAAGCCTCCCAGGTGTGGGCTGTGTGGTTGTACACGTAAGGGTTCGGGCAAATCTTCCCTGTTACGTCATAATGACGAATCACACGATCTGCCGGAATACCATATTTCTTCATCAGCTCTCTCGTCAGTTCAATAGCCGCCTGAACAGTAGCATTCTCGAAGTACCAGTCCCGGCTGTCTGCTGCCTGGCTCCCTTTATTTCTCACGCACAGCTCAATACCGATACTGTTGGAATTCCGACATTCCGGATGCCGATAAGACTTCGCCCCACAATGCCAGGCAATGTCCCCATCCTCTACGCTCTGCCAGATTTCTCCGCTAAACCCTACATAGTAATGTGCGCTGGCTCCGATGTACTTGCTGGCATAATACCGGCAATTGGCCTCTGCCCCGCCGGTAGCGCCGACATAGTGGATCACGATGTACTTGATACGGTTGGCATCACCCAGACGATTCAGGTTGTACGGCGTCAGGAACTTATTAATCTTCATCGCTGATCCCCTCCTTTCCGTCTGGCCCCATCGCATCTGGATCGATAATGTCATGGAATTCTTGCAGCGCTGTTTCCGATGCTTCCCTGACTTCTTCCTGAAGTTCTGTGAAACGCTTATCTCCAAGGTCTGTTCTCTGCATGCTCTTTACCATATAGACTCCTTTCCGGGAGGCCCGAAGGCCTCCCTCCTGTTGCGACATCGCAGCTATTTTCCTGGGCCAACCGGCGTATTGCCACCGCCTAAGCCTGGACCTACCGGCGTATTGCCTAAGCCCTCAAGTCCCGGTCCTACTGGTGTGTTTCCTTTGCCCTCTGCTGCAGGGCCTGTAGCTCCAACATCGCAGGTGCAGTCTGCAATCGGCTCAGGGATGTGGGTTCCTGCCTTCTCCTGGTCAAATCCGTTCTCTCCGTGTACTGGGCATTTGTGTGTTCTACTCATAGTTTGAATCCTCCTTAAAAAATTTTATTAAAAAAGCAGCCAATAGGCCGCCTCTTGTCTTGATTTACGTCTGCTCCGGATCACCCGCCGAAGCTGCGGGAGATGTAGGATCACCTCCTTCCCAGCTGTTTTACTGCCTGGTTGATTCCCGTGGCTGCCAGACCGGATGCAATGCCTACTGCAGCTGCGTTAATCAAATCATGAGCCGGAAAATCCGGCATCACAAACATACCGGCTACTCCCAGTGCAGCTCCGGCGCATCCGCAGACTACAGGGATCACCTCATTCTTTACCTTCGCTGATGCTTTCAGGCCCATGCCTGCCAGATAGCAGATCATCGTGATTCCTGCTACGCTTGCAATTCCAAAATCCATAGTTGCCTCCTTTACCTGAAAAATATCATTCCAATTGCTCCTGCCGCTGCTCCGATGAGCCCAGTAATCAGACTTTCCCACCTGGCTCCCGGCTTTTCCTTCAGCTCTGCTACGTCATTTTTCACTTCCCCAACTGCCTGCCCCAGATACTTAATCTCTGACGTCTGGGCGACCATCTGCTGGGCCAGACTGTGGACAGCATCCACAATTCTCTGCACTTCAT
>CAUCIO010000092.1 GCA_958442925.1 uncultured Clostridium sp.
TTATTGTAGATTCCGGTAATTTTGAGTGGTCGGCAAGCGGCAGCTACCCTGCTATTGCAAACCCCAATCCAAGTTATCACGGAGTATCTTTTGTAGAGGCGGCTGGTGCGGCAGCCTTTGTCACCTATATCCGTGCAGTACTGCTCCGTGATACCGGCGCCGCCATTTCTCCTTTTGCAGCATTCCTGCTTCTGCAAGGTATTGAAACCTTGTCGCTCCGTCTGGAACGCCATGCAGAGAATACAAAAAAGGTTATAGATTTTCTCGCAAATCATCCACAGGTAGAAAAGGTCAATCATCCTGCGTTGTCTGATCATTCTGACAATGAGCTGTATAAAAAATATTTTCCTAACGGCGGCGGTTCTATTTTTACCTTTGAGATTAAAGGCGGTCTGGCTGAAGCGCACAAATTCATCGACAGCCTTAAAATATTTTCACTGCTTGCCAATGTTGCTGATGTAAAGAGTCTTGTTATTCATCCTGCGACAACGACCCACAGCCAGCTTTCTGCAGAAGAACTTGCAGATCAGGGGATTAAGCCGAACACAATCCGTCTTTCTATTGGTACAGAACATATTGATGACATCATTGCTGATCTGCAAAACGGCTTTGATGCAGTAAAATAATTTGGAGGTTACATTATGTCTAATATATATACATCTGCCGATCAGCTCATCGGAAAAACGCCGCTTCTGGAGCTCACTCAGATCGAAAAAAAATTTGATCTGAAGGCAAAAATCGTTGCCAAACTGGAATACTTCAATCCTGCTGGTTCTGTAAAAGACAGAATTGCAAAGGCAATTTTAGACGATGCGGAAACCTCTGGAAAACTGAAGCCGGACTCTGTCATTATCGAGCCCACGTCAGGTAATACCGGTATTGGTTTGGCTTCTGTTGCAGCTGCACGGGGATACAGAATCATTCTTACAATGCCTGAAACCATGTCGATAGAACGCCGACAGTTGATGAAAGCCTACGGCGCCGAGCTGGTATTGACAGAAGGCGCAAAAGGGATGAAAGGTTCTATTGCAAAAGCTGAAGAGCTGGCAAAGGAGATTCCGAACAGTTTTATTCCCGGACAGTTCGTAAACTCTTCCAATCCCAAAGCCCACAGGGAAAGCACAGGCCCCGAAATTTATGAGGATACGGACGGCAAAGTAGATATTTTTGTTGCAGGAGTCGGCACTGGCGGCACAATTACAGGTGTTGGAGAGTATCTCAAATCCCAGAATCCCAATATTCAGATTGTTGCTGTTGAACCTGCGTCTTCAGCTGTACTTTCCACAGGAACTGCCGGAACGCATAAAATTCAGGGCATTGGTGCCGGATTCGTTCCCGATGTGCTGAATACAGAAATTTACGATGAGATCATCCCCGTATCCAATGAGGACGCCTTTGCAACCGGAAAACTGATTGGCAAAAGGGAAGGTGTACTTGTGGGAATTTCCTCAGGCGCGGCAGCATTTGCGGCAATCGAACTGGCTAAGCGCCCTGAAAATGCTGGAAAAACCATTGTTGTTTTACTTCCCGATACAGGTGACAGATATCTTTCAACACCGCTTTTTGCAGAATAATGAAAGGAAATTTTCCATTAATAATATAATTTGTACAAGAGGTGACTGTAATGTTGATTTCTACAAGAGGGCGATATGCGCTTCGTGTTTTAGCAGATCTGGCGGAGCATACAGACATTGGGTATATTCCAATGAAAGACATTGCTGAACGGCAAGGAATATCTTTAAAATATTTAGAGCGGATTATCCCTGTGCTGTCCAAAAATGGGATCATCGAGGGGTTGCAAGGCAAGGGCGGCGGATACCGGCTTGTAAAATTGCCTGAAGAATGTAAAATTGGAGATATTCTTCGACTTACAGAAGGAGATCTTGCCCCAGTCGCCTGTCTTGAATGTGGGGCAAAGCCCTGCGAAAGAGTATCTGAATGCCGCACTTATCCTCTTTGGGTTGAATTTGATAAATATGTGAATGCGTTTTTTGACGGGAAAACACTTGCAGATATTGTAAAAACAGATCTTGCTGGAAGATGACATTCTGACTTTGCAGGAATCATTCATATGGGTTCTGTCCATGGACTTGGACAGGACCCATCTCTGCGTATTTCCTGCGTTTTTTCATGCCGCTTAGCATACCTCTGTCACTCAGCATACCTTGACTTCAGAAGGGCAATCTCTCTGGCATAGCCGTCCAGATCATTAGGGGTCTCCAGGTAAAATGGCAGAGTTCTGAGCGCCGGATGATTGATAACCCGTACCAGGGCCTCCAGCCCGATAAAACCCTCTCCTATTTTGGCATGACGGTCTTTGTGAGCTCCCAGGGGGTTCTGGCTGTCGTTTAAGTGAATGGCTTTCAGGCGTGAAAGACCGATCACCCGATCGAACTCTGTAAGCACCTCGTCCAAGTGAGCAGCAATATCGTATCCTGCGTCCCACACGTGGCAGGTGTCCAGGCAGACGCCCATCTTCTCATTCAGATGAACCCGATCCAGAATCTCCCGAAGCTCTTCAAAATTCCTCCCCACCTCGCTTCCCTTGCCTGCCATGGTCTCCAGAAGCACTGTGGTAGTCTGTTCCGGCTTTAAAATACAGTTGAGCATATCGGAAATGTAGGCAATTCCCGTCTCCACTCCCTGTTTTACATGGCTCCCCGGATGAAAGTTATAGAGATTTCCCGGCGTAAACTCCATTCTCCTCAAATCATCCTCCATAGTGTTTCTGGCAAAGGTACGGATATTCTCATCTGCCGAACAGCCGTTTAAGGTATACGGTGCGTGGGCCAGAATAGGGGCGATGCTGTTCTGCTCTGCAAAGTCTAAAAATGCCTTCACATCCTCCTGATCCAGTTCCTTGGCCTTCCCTCCTCTGGGGTTTCTCGTAAAAAACTGAAAGGTTCCACCGTCTATTTTTTCCGCTTCCTTCCCCATGGCCAGATATCCTTTGGAGGAGGAAAGATGACATCCAATTCTAAGCATCGTTTTTTTCTCCTGTCTGTTTTTTCCTGATTAATCTGTTTTTTTCTCCTGTATGCCAGAAGGCATACCGCTCTCTCTCGCAGCCAGGCGTCACTACAATGACAGCCGCCGCAATCAAAAGAAGCGCCGCCAGAATCTGAAGCCCGATACTGATCTCAGTCCAGTGTTCAATCACAAAACTCTGAGGATGGGATCCAAACATCTGTTCCAGCGTTCCTACTACATCGCTGTCTCCGGCCTGCTGATTAATCATAGTATAAAACGTCACAGCCGGATTGAGAAGCATCATGTAGATACTTCCTCCTGAGCTGGCCTGCCTGACTACATTGTCAACTGCATTCATATAGCTGCTGATCTCATTCTGCGACATCTGATACGCAAACACATTGGCGCCGTAGGTCCCTGCCACCAGAAAAATGATGGTTACATAGGAGCATACATTGGCCAGAGTGGAGCGTTTAAACAGAGCTGAAAAAAAGACCCCCACAGCACCGGAAAAGAGGGCTACCGTCACATAACAAAGCAGGAGCAGAACCATATCCGTGGCAGTAATTCCGCCGTAGACGAATACCAGGGACAGCACTGGAAAGCTGGACAGCACCAGCAGAAGCATGGTTGTAAAGGCTGCCGCCAGCTTTCCCTGGACAATCTCCCCAGGCTTCATAGTCGTAGTAAGCATCAGATCCAGCGTCTGCCTCTCCCGCTCGCCGCTGATGCTGTTGGAAGTCAGAGCCGGCATAATAAACATCAGCATAATAAACTCTATGGACGCTACAAACACATAGAGCTGCAGGAATCTGGAATACTGAATTTCCGCCGTCATTTTCACCTGTTCTACGGCTGAATACATATTGAAAAGGGCCACAGCGCTTAAAATTCCATTGAATGTCAGCAGAATCATTGCCATACGGATGCTTCTGCTTCCCACCTTCAGTTCTCTTTTATAAACAGGATTCATCTTCATGTATCAGCACCGCCTTCTCTCCCATGTGATCTGTAATCTGCATAAATATCGTTTCCAGGCTTCCCTTTTCACGCATAAATCCGTTCACCATCACTTCCGCATCTATCAGCTGCTGCAAAAGCAGCGCCTCGTCCTGCTTGTCGCCGTTAAAGCCTACTTTAATCTCCTCCCCCTTGACGGAAATCGTCTGCACACAGGGATGGCTCCGCAGAATGGACATGGCGGTCTCCCTCCCCCTGAATACGGTAATCAGAAGCGGATTCGAGGAATTAACCCGCTCTAAAATCTGCTCCATACTGCCGGACAGAGCCATTTTCCCCTGTTCAATAATGCCAATGCTGGTACACATCTCAGACAGCTCAGATAAAATGTGGGAGCTGACGAGGAGGGTCTTTCCCTGTTCCCTAAGTTCCTTTAAAATACCGGTAAATTCCAGCCTTGTCCTGGGATCCAGACCTGACGCCGGCTCATCTAATACAATCAGCTCCGGATCGTGAATCAGAGCTCTGGCCAGACAGAGTCTCTGCTTCATTCCCCTGGAAAGCCCATCCACAAAAAAGTCGGCCTTTTCCTCCAGCTTCATCTGCTCCAGCAGCAGTCCGCAGCGCTTTCTCGACTCCAGGCCCTCGATTCCATAACAGGAAGCGAAAAATTCCATATACTCCGATACCTTCAGATTGTCGTATACCCCAAAGGAATCCGGCACATATCCCATTTTCTGCTTCAGACGCTTTCTGTCCTTCAGGCCGTCCATGCCATCGATCACAATACTTCCGCTGTCGGGCTGCAACAGACCTGTAATAATCTTGATAGTAGTTGTCTTACCTGCTCCGTTGGGACCTACAAAGCCAAAGAGTTCTCCCTTTTCAATCGTCATGTCAAGCCCGTCCAGGGCCTGAAAATTGCCGTATTTTTTTCTCAAATCTCTGATTTCCAGCATTATTTTTCCCTTCCTGTCACATAGGGCACTGGCAGAACCATGTTCCAGACGTCGTCCTCCGCCGGCTCCCCAACGTATTTTACTGTTATCGTGTTGCTGGGAGACAGATAGGGTTCCAGCTCTGTTCTGCCGTACTCCTGTTTTCTCACATCCATTCTGTCATGCTTTCCTGTATTATAATTGTAGAAGTACAAAGCGCCGTCAAACTGCTCCAGATACGGATACTTGGGATTATCAATGAACTCCGGCGACATCCAGTCAAAGGTAAGCCGTTCAACCTCCAGATCGTTGCCCAGATAATATTCCAGCACCAGCGGCTCCGATGGTTCCCCTGTATACAGGGTATGGCCCTGGTAATCGTAAGCGCCGGACAAAACGGATGGCATCTGTTCCAGCACACAGCGGTACACCATTCCCTCCTTCTCCTGCTCGACCGGCATATCGGCTGTCATCAGCGTCAGGCCTCCTGTCACATACTGTTTATCAGCCAGAAAAGAGGTCTCCTCTTCCCCAACGCTGAATGCCAGCAGACGGGCTTCCGGAAAATACTCTGTCATTCTGGAATCCATATAGAAGGACAACAGCTTTGTTCTACTCTGAGCCTCCATGTATCCTTTATCTGCAATATCTGTTTTACTGTACTGATCCGTTCCGGGAACCATCTGGGCAATGGAATTTTTATAGGAAACAGGATAGGACAGCTGCGACTGTCCATCCAGCTCTTTCTTTTCTCCCGGCTTCATCTCTCCCAGAAAGACAGCCTTTCCGTAGAGAAGCAGCACTGCGTTTTCCAGTGTCTTCTCTGAATGATTTATCACCTCTCCCGTCACACGGCCATCGAAAAACCGAATCGTTCCTGAGGGGGCCCGGTCTGCTGCCGGCTCTTCCCGCTTCAGGCTGAACAGCTTCGGCTCAAAAGCTGCCGTGTCCCGCACTTTTACCTTAATCTCAGAAGAATTCATTCTAAGAGCAGTCTCAAATTTTTCATTTCCTGTAAATGTAACCGGAGTATTGTACTCGTAATAATAATTTTTTGTAATCGGCCGGATCAGATAGCCGGGATTCAGCTCCACAGAATATGGAGTATTGTGAGGGCTTCTCACATTGACATAGGTCTCAGTTTCCAGCTCATCCTCCCCATAATTTTCCACTGTCACATAGGTGAAGAAGGGGGCTGCAAACCTCGTCTTCGCTCCTGCTGCATAGATAATCCCTGTAAAGCCCACCGCCAGAACTGCCACACTGAGCATGTAGTAATTCTGAAGGGATTTGCGCTTCAGATATAAATAAGCTCCCGGTCCGATGAGAACAATGTACAGCAGAATCACCACCGTATAGAGCCCCAGATTCGGCAGGCGGTCCACATTTCCCGTATTAATCAGGGCCTGAATGGAGTAGTAAAGGCTGGACAGGCCATAGTACTGATCCTGGGCCAGATACTGAATGGTATTCTCCCCCATTACCTCCTGTAAAAATGCCTCAGCCAGAGATGGTTTCTGAAGAAACTGGCTGGAAATGTCTGCCAGATCAAAGCCTGACAGCACAATCTGCCCCTGTTTTTCTGCCTTTCGCGTAAGAAGAGCGGTTCCCTCCTGAAAGAGGGCCTTGCGTCCGCCTTTTACAGAAAAATCAGCACAGAAAAGCTCTGCAGACAGCTCTGAGTCCCCTTTTTCTCCCAGAAGTTCTGTAAAATTCACTGTCCTGGTCAGATTTGAAACCTGCGCTTCTCCGATCAGCTGCTTTTTCATCCGCCCCAGCGTGCGATCCAGCTGCTCTCCTGTTCCAAACAGCAGAGTCCCCCCTTCTTTCACCCAGGAAAGCAGTGCTTTCTCCTGTCTGGATGTCAGGCTGTTCCAGCTGAACTCATTAACTGCAATTAAATCGAACTGATCGAGTCCCAGCTGATTTTCCGGAAGTTCTTCGCCGCTTATGGGAACCATACTGGTTCTGAGCGTCCCGTAGCTTAAACTGCAGCCGTCCAGATAGGACAGGCTGTCAGGGCTGTCGCTGAGAACTCCGATAAACAAAAGCGCCGCCTCCGATGGAATGTCCAGCTTCAGTCTTTTTTTAACAACCTCACTTCCATCCTGATCCGTCAGCGTTAAAAACAGCTGATCATTTCCCACTCCAAGTGGAATATAGTATTCTTCCTTCAGCTTCTCTCCAGCCTCCAGCTCTACCGGATACTCATACTGATAAATCTCCTTGCTGGATTCCATAGTCAGAATTTTCAGCGTTCCGGAAAAGCGCTGCCCCTCTTCGCTGCTGTAGGATACCTGAATTGGAAGATATCTCCCCGCCTTGGCCTTTTTCCCAATTCCATAATCCGCCTCCATGGACACCTGGGACTTTCTCCCGCCCCCGGTCCTTTCTTCCGCAGCCTCTGAATCTTCAGCAGCCAAAGACTGGACTGCTGCCAAAGCTTCAAAGGACGTCTGCCGCAGGGCAGCTGTCAGAAGGCACAGAAGCAGAAAAAGAGCCGGAAGGGCCTTTCCTCCTGCTCTTTTCCCGAATCCGCCTCGTTTTTCCTCCCTCATCATCTGTCATCGTTCCTTTCCCAAGCTGCGGAGCTTTCCGCTCCGCACTCTCCTGATTTGCCTGTACCGCCTACTCGACCGCCTCAAACTGTTCCCGGTTAATATCAAAATGCGTCCTCAGCTTTACAGTAAATACCGTTCCGTCCAGATCGCTCTTAACCTGTATGCTTCCTCCGTGCATCTCCACCACGCTTTTCGCGATGGCAAGCCCCAGCCCGGTTCCGCCTGTGTGAGTAGAGCGGGACTGTTCCACCCGGTAAAACTTATTGAAAATAAGAGGAAGTTCGTCCTCTGGAATCACGTACCCATAGTTTGTCACGGCAATTGTAACTGTCTCCTCATCTGCCTGAATCTGAACCAGCACACGCTTTCCATCCGCCCCGTATTTAATGGCGTTATTGATCAGATTGTCAAACAGCCGCGCCAGCAGATTTCCGTCTGCGTCAATCACCCTGGCCGGCACATTGCTGTGAAGCTCATAGGACAGGTTTTTCTCTGCAAAATTCGGGTAAAACTCCTCCAGCAGCTGTCCTAACAGCTTTACAATATCCACCTTTCCCACGTTCATGGAAAGCTTTCCATAGTTCAGCTTCGTAAAGCCGAAGAGATCCTCGATCAGCTTTTCCAGCCTCCGGGACTTGGCATAGGCAATGTCGATATACTTCTTCTCCATCTCTCTGGGAAGCTCCACCTTGCCGGAAAGCAGCTCCAGATATCCGATAATAGAAGTCAGCGGCGTCCTCAGATCGTGGGCCACATTGGTAATCAGCTCGTTCTTCGTCCGTTCCGACTCTCTCTCCTTCTCCATCAGACGCCGGATATCCTCCACCATTTTATTCAGGTTCACAGCCATGGCGCTGAACTCATTATCTCCCTTCACCTCCACCACGGTATTCAAATCTCCCTCGGAAATGTCCTGCATAGCCGCTGAGATTCTGGCCAGATACCTGAGATGGCGTTCCTGAAGCCTGAGAAAAATAACGGAAAAAATGCCGATTCCTACCAGCACATAGAGGAGCACCATAATGGGGCTCAGCTCTAAAAAGTCCAGCAGAAAGGACTC
>CAUCIO010000093.1 GCA_958442925.1 uncultured Clostridium sp.
GACAACTACATCCAGGCTGTGGCCAGAGAGTATTTTATTAATTATGAAGACTTAAAGCGTCTGGTGAATCAGATGGGCAGCCGGTATGGTACGGCCCTTCCAGGGACTATGGCTGCCAGGGAGACAGGGATTTCAGGAGAGGTTTACGGAGAGAAGCCTAAGACGTTCCAGAAGAAAAAGGACCGGGAAGAGGGAATCCGCCAGTCAGAGCGATTGCTTCTCACCTGGCTTATCGAGGATCCCAGGCTGTTTGACAGGATTAAGGGGATCATTGGACCAGAGGATTTTGTGAAGCCTCTGTATCGGAGAGCTGCTCAGATGGTATTTGAGGGCCATGAAAATGGAGAGGTGAACCCGGCGGCTATTTTGAATCATTTTATTGATGATGAGGGAAACTATAAGGAAGTGGCGGCGCTGTTTAATGCCAGCTTAAATGATTCCCTGAGCAACGAGGAGCAGAAGAAGGCCTTTGCCGATACAGTCATGAAGGTGAAGAAAAGCAGCCTTGACTATCAGAGCAGTACAGCGTCTGATTTAAATGAACTGCAGAGGATTATCAGAGAGCAGGCAGAGCTGGCAAATGTGCATATTTCGCTGGATTAGCACCGTGTGCATGGGCTGAATTTTGCAGGTGAATGCCGGGGAGAAAATAGTAGTAAGCTATGGAAGGATGGAGAATTATGGAAGAAAAGACACTGACCTTTGAAGAGAAGCTGGAGAAACTTCTGGAGCTGGCAAGGAAAAAGAAAAACGTGCTGGAACAGAAAGAAATCATCGATTTCTTCCATGGCGAAATCCTGAGCCCTGAGCAGCTGGATCAGATTGATGAATACCTGGAAAACAATAAGGTGGACGTACTGGCTCCTGACGAGGATCTGGAGATGGAGCCGGAGCTTTTTATGGAAGAAGAGGATCTGGAGGAAGAGGATATTGACGTGGATCATCTGGAGCTGTCTATGCCAGAGGGAGTCAATATTGAGGATCCGGTCCGCATGTATTTAAAGGAGATTGGAAAGGTTCCTCTTTTAACTCCGGAGGAGGAGATCGACCTGGCGAAGCGGATGGAGATGGGGGACGAGTCAGCCAAAAAGCGTCTGGCGGAGGCCAATCTGCGCCTGGTAGTCAGCATTGCCAAGCGGTATGTGGGCCGCGGAATGCAGTTTCTGGATCTGATTCAGGAGGGAAATCTTGGTCTGATCAAGGCAGTGGAAAAATATGATTATTCCAAGGGCTTTAAATTCAGCACCTACGCAACCTGGTGGATTCGCCAGGCCATTACCCGCTCCATTGCCGATCAGGCCCGTACGATCCGGATTCCGGTTCACATGGTAGAGACGATTAACCGGCTGATCCGCACATCGAGACAGCTTCTGCAGGAGCTGGGCAGAGAGCCGCTTCCGGAGGAGCTGGCAAAGAAACTGGATATGCCGGTGGACCGGGTGAGGGAAATTATGAAAATTTCTCAGGATCCCGTTTCTCTGGAGACGCCGATTGGGGAGGAAGAGGACAGCCATCTGGGTGATTTTATTCAGGATGAGCACGTTCAGATTCCGGTGGACGCGGCCACTTACACCCTGCTTCACGAACAGCTGATGGAGGTCCTTGATACTCTGACAGACCGGGAGCAGAAGGTGCTCCGGCTGCGCTTTGGATTAGATGACGGAAGACCCAGAACCCTGGAAGAGGTGGGCAGGGAATTTAATGTGACCAGGGAACGGATCCGCCAGATAGAGGCGAAGGCTTTAAGGAAGCTCCGCCATCCCAGCAGGAGCAGAAAGCTGAAGGACTATCTGGACTGATGGGAAGAGGTACAATAACAAAAAAACTGACGGAGAGACAGACGATGAAATTATCAAAGAGACTGGAACGGATTGCCTCTTTTGTAAAGCCGGGAAGCCGGCTGGCAGATATAGGCACGGATCATGGCTATATTCCTATTGCGCTGACAGAGAGGGGGGTGATCCCCTCGGCCCTGGCGATGGATGTGAGAAAGGGACCTTTGGAGAGGGCGAAGGCCCATATTAAGGAGGCAGGACTGTCTGAACGGATAGAAACCCGGCTTTCTGACGGGCTGACAAAGCTTGCAGCCGGGGAGGCAGATACAGTGGTTATTGCAGGAATGGGCGGAGAGCTGGAGATACATATTCTGGAGGCGGGAAGACATGTCTGGGACAGCACAGCCCAGTGGATTCTTTCCCCCCAGTCGGATTTGGAGCGTGTAAGGCGATATCTGCTGGATCGTGGTTTTTCCATTGGCAGGGAAGCTATGGTAAAAGAGGACGGAAAGTTTTATACGATTATGGATGTGGCTGGCCCTGGCCGGAGAGCTGAAGCGGATTGTTCCGACTGGAGGGAAAGCGACTACGTCTATGGAAAATACCTGATCGAGACAGCTGATCCTGTTTTAAAAGAGTTTCTGGAGCAGGAGAAAAAAAACATTTCAGGGAGTTTCAATTCTCTTAACAGCAGAGATACGGACAGCTCTAAAAAAAGGGCAGGAGAGCTAAAGAAGAAATTAGATCTGATAGAGGAGGCGCAGTATGAAATGCAGGGAAATAATTGAAAAACTGAATCAGCTGGCTCCGGAACACATTGCCTGTGACTGGGATAATCCGGGACTTCTGGCAGGACGCAGAGATAAGGAAGTAAAGAGGATTCTGGTAGCGGTAGACGCAGATGATACTGTGGTAGAGGAGGCTGTCTCAAAAGGGGCGGATTTACTCTTAACCCACCACCCTCTGATTTTTAAACCGCTTAAAAAGGTGAATGACGACGATTTTATCAGCCGCCGCATTTTAAAGCTGATACAGGCGGATGTTTCCTACTATGCAATGCATACTAACTTCGATGCCGCCCCAGGCTGCATGGGGGATTTGGCTGCAGACCGGCTGAAACTTTCAGACCGGGAGCTTTTAGAGCCCATGGGTCTTATGGAAGATGGAAGGCCTTGTGGAATCGGCACGGTAGGATTTCTTCCTGAGGAGATGACTGTGCGGGAATCGGCGGAATACGTTAAAAAGGCCTTTGGACTTCCGTTTGTAACTGTGTATGGAGGGGATGGAGGAAAGAGACTGGTAAAAAGGGCAGCTGTCTGTCCAGGAGCAGGGGGAAGCACCCTGGCAAATGCCCTGGAGAAGGGCGCTCAGGTCTATATTACCGGGGACATCAGTCATCACACAGGAATTGATGCAGCGGCAAAGGGAATGGCTGTGATTGATGCAGGCCATTTTGGCATTGAGCAGATTTTTATGGATTTTATGGTGGAGTACCTTCCAAAGGCGCTTCAGGGAGAAGCAGAGGTTCTAAGAGCTTCGCAGGGACTTCCAAGCAGTGTGATATAGAGAGGTATGGGATAGTATAAACAGGAGGGATGGATATGGCGGCTGTAATGATTGGGGGAGAACGGTATGAATATCCGGAGGGAACGCCTTACCGCGTCATAGCAGAGGATTTTAAAGAAAGGGAGAAGGAAGATATTCTCCTGGTCAGGGCAGATGGAAAGCTGAGAGAACTTCACAAAGAACTGTCCAGGGACTGCAGCCTCTCTTTTATCACAGCTGAAGACAGGGAGGGGTGGCAGACCTACCAGAGAAGCGCCGTATTTTTAATGCTGAAGGCGTTCTATGATGTTGCCGGAAGGGAGCATGTAAAAAAGGTCACAGTCTGTTTCTCTGTAGGGCAGGGACTCTATATCGAGCCGGAAGGGGAGTTTGAGCTGAACGAGGAGCTCCTGAAGACTGTAAAGAACAGAATGGAGGAACTGAGGGAAAGGCGTCTTCCGATTGTCAAGAAAAGCCTGAACACGCAGGAAGCGGTAGAGCATTTTCACTGTCACGGCATGTATGACAAGGAGAAACTGTTTCGATTTAGACGGGCCTCCAGAGTGAACGTCTATTCCATTGATAAGTTTGAAGATTATTTTTACGGTTATATGGTTCCTGACACAGGATATATTAAATATTTTGACTTAACCCTTTATGAACAGGGGTTTGTACTCCTGCTTCCAAAGAGAAGCGCACCCAGGACCATTGAACCCCTCGTTCCCAGAAAGAAACTGTTTGCAGTGCAGAGACAGTCGGAGAGATGGGGAGAAAAGCTGGGGATTTTTGATGTAGGCTCTTTAAATGAGGCGATTACCCAGGGAAGAGTGAACGAGATGATTCTTATGCAGGAAGCCCTTCAGGAGAAGCAGATCGGAGATATCGCAGAGCAGATTGCAGCCAGGCCGGATCGAAAGCTGGTGATGATTGCCGGTCCCTCTTCTTCTGGAAAGACTACATTTTCTCATCGCCTCTCCATCCAGCTGCGGGGGCTGGGGTTAAATCCACACCCGATTTCCGTGGACAATTATTTTGTCAACCGTGTCAACAGTCCCAGGGATGAGAATGGAAATTATGACTATGAAGCTCTGGAATGCATTGACATGGAACAGTTCAACGCAGATATGACAGATCTGCTGGCAGGAAAGACTGTAGAGCTTCCTCAGTATAATTTTGTGACAGGCGAGAGGGAGTACAAGGGAGACTTTATGGCTCTCAGAAAAGGAGATATTCTGGTGATAGAGGGAATTCACTGCCTGAATGACCGCCTGTCCTATGCGCTTCCAAGGGAGAGTAAATTCCGGATTTATATCAGCGCTCTGACACAGTTAAATATTGACGAGCACAACCGGATTCCCACTACAGACGGCAGGCTGCTGCGCCGCATGATCCGGGATGCCAGGACAAGAGGTTCCTCTGCCCAGGATACGATCCGTATGTGGGATTCCGTCAGAAGGGGAGAGGAGAGGAATATTTTTCCATTCCAGGAAAGCGCGGACGTAATGTTCAACTCGGCCCTCTTATATGAGCTGGCAGTGCTGAAGCAGTATGCAGAGCCGCTTCTCTTCGGCATTCCTCAGGATGCGCCGGAGTATGCAGAGGCAAAACGCCTTTTGAAATTCCTGGACTATTTCCTGGGAGTGGGAAGTGAAAATATTCCCCATAATTCCATGATACGGGAGTTTATCGGAGGAAGCTGCTTTAAAGTGTGATGATAGATACCATGAGGAAAACTTTTCCTCGTGTATCTAGTGTGAATTTTTTCTCCTCCATAGACAAACCGTGAAAAGTGTGGTAAACTAGCCTACAGTTTTCCGAGTAAGACAAATGGCCGCAGCTGCAGGTGCCGAAAGGCCGCAGGTGAGGAAAGTCCGGGCTTCACAGGGCAGGATGCCAGATAACGTCTGGCGGAGGCGACTCCAGGGACAGTGCAACAGAAATAAACCGCGGGCAGGCTTCGGCTTTCCCGTAAGGGTGGAAAGGCAGCGTAAGAGACTACCGCCTGGCTGGTAACAGACAGGGCATATGTAAACCCCATCCGAAGCAAGACCGAACAGAAAGCATAAGGCGGCCCGTCTGCTTTCGGGTAGGTCGCTAGAGTCTGCCGGCGACGGCAGAAGTGGATAGATGGCCATTCAACGACATAACCCGGCTTATCGTTTTGCTCGGAAGACATAAACAAAAATATAAAACTGCAGAGAATGTGTGATTGTGAGCACATCCCCTGCAGTTTTTAATTACTCTTCTAAGTTATTTCTTTTCGTATTTTTCCTCACAGTAGAGACAGCGGTAAACCTCTTTCTCCTCATCTGCCAGGCAGAATACGTGAGGAAGCTCCTGCTCAATCGATGTGATGCAGCGTGGATTTTTACAGAAGATTACATTAGTCAGCTTCTGAGGCAGACGAAGACTTCTCTTTTCTGCAATTTTACTGTCCTTAATAATATTAACAGTGATACTGTGATCAATATAACCCAGAACGTCCAGATCAACTACATCCAGCCCGCCGTCGATTTTAATAATGTCTTTCTTTCCCATTTTTTCGCTTCTGGCATTTTTGATAATGGCAGTCTGACAGTCTAATTTATCTAAGCCCAGTTTAAAGTAGATGTCCATACTTTTTCCGGCTTCGATGTGATCCAGAACGATTCCCTCTTTTAATCCGCTGATGTTTAACATGGTTTTTCCACCTCCAGTAATGTCATAATCAGAGCCATTCTCACATATACGCCGTACTGAACCTGGCGGAAGTAGGCGGCTCTTGGATCGTCATCTACCTCTATAGAAATTTCATTGACTCTGGGGAGAGGATGAAGCACAAACATATCCTCGCGGGCCAGGGACATTTTTTGTCTGTCCAGGATATAGCAGTCCTTCATGCGGATATAGTCCTCCTCATTGAAAAAACGCTCCTTCTGAACTCGCGTCATATACAGAATGTCAAGCTCTGGCATAGCCTCGTCGAGATTTTCGACCTCGCGGTACTCAATGCCCTTGGCTTCCAGCACATCCTCCCGGATGTAGTCAGGAATCCGAAGCTCCGGCGGAGAAATGAGCACGAAGCGGATACCGGTATAGCGCACCAGGGCGTTAATCAGGGAGTGAACGGTACGGCCGAACTTCAAATCGCCGCAGAGTCCCACCGTCAGATTGTTAAGACGGCCTTTTAAAGAGCGAATCGTCATCAGGTCAGTCAGAGTCTGGGTTGGGTGCTGATGGCCGCCGTCTCCTGCGTTGATGACAGGAATGCCGGAGTGGACAGAGGCCACCATGGGAGCTCCTTCCTTGGGGTGGCGCATTGCGCAGATGTCAGCGTAGCAGGAGATAACGCGGATAGTGTCAGAAACGCTTTCTCCCTTGGCGGCTGAACTGGAATCTGCGGAAGAAAAGCCCAGTACGCTTCCGCCTAAACGGAGCATGGCAGACTCGAAGCTTAAGCGTGTTCTGGTACTCGGCTCATAAAACAGGGTGGCTAATTTCTTGCCGTCACAGACGTGGGCATATTTCTGAGGATGCTTCTCAATGTCGCTTGCCAGGTCGAGAAGCGTTTCGATTTCTTCAACGGAAAAATCCAGAGGATTTAACAAATGTCTCATGTGGCTCTCCTTTGTCTTTACTTTAATTTTCATCCATTATAGCGGATTTGGGCTGCAATTTCCATACTGTGTAAGAAAAAAGTAAGGGAATTTAAGAAAAATAGGATAGGCCTTTTCGAAAATATTAGGTATAATGGAAAAAGAAGAGAAGGCTGGAGGAAAAATAGGATGGCAGAAGACAGAGCGGAGAACGGGAAGAAAATTCCTGTGATACAGGTAAAAAACCTATATAAGGTATACCGGGTAGGTGAGACGAAGGTATACGCTTTAAACGGCGTAGATTTTACCATGTATAAGGGAGAATTCTGCGCTATTGTGGGAACCTCCGGTTCAGGAAAATCCACCCTTTTAAATATGCTGGCAGGTCTGGAGAAGCCCACCAGGGGAGAGATTCTCATAAGCAGAAAGCATATTGAGAAGATGAAAGAGGATCAGCTGGTAGCTTTCCGACGGGAACGGGTAGGATTTATTTTTCAGTCCTACAATCTCCTGGGCACCATGAATGCCATTGAAAATGTTGCCCTGCCTCTGTCTTTTCAGGGAATTGGAAAGAAGGAGCGCCTGAAGGCGGCAGAAAAATACCTGAAGCTGGTAGGACTTTCCCATGTGGGAGATCACATGCCTAATCAGATGTCAGGTGGCCAGCAGCAGCGGGTGGGAATTGCCAGAGCTCTGGTAGTGCATCCGAAGATTATTTTTGCCGATGAGCCTACGGGAAACCTGGATTCCAAAACAACCATGGAGGTGCTGAAATTGATGCAGAGGATTGTCAGGGAACAGCAGCAGACGCTGGTTATGGTTACCCATGACGATCATCTGGCCAGCTACGCAGACAGGATTTTTCATATCATAGACGGAAAGATTGTGAAGATAGAGGAAAATCACCATTCAGACGAGTCGATTTTCGGAGAAGGAGGAGCTGAAAAGCAGGAACAAATATCAGACAGGGAGGATAAAAGATGAGAATGAAAAGGCTGAGACAGACATTGGTTCTGCTGTTGGCTGTCTGCATGATGCTTGCAGGAACTCCGCTTGGAGCTTTGGCAGGCATGATGGATATGACGAATTTTAACGACGGCAGAATCGAAGTTACCAAGGTGCCGAAGGGAAAGGCCGGAGGCAAGGTGACGATCCGCATGAAGATTGTAAACGACGAGGACTCTGATATGGAGGATACGACGGTTACGCTGGTGGGAGGAACCAGATACGATGACATTCTGAACAATGTGTTTGATCAGGAGGAGGATGACGAGGAAGAGGATGATGACAGCGATACCATCCGGGACTACAATACCCAGTTCCCCTTTGAAGCGGATTCTTCCACATTTGAAGATAAGAAGGTAGGGACGATCAGAGGTCATTCTTCTAAAACAGTTTCCATGACGTTCCAGCTGCGAAGAGATCTGCAGCCAGGCTACTATCAGGCGTTTTTCGACTTGAACAGCAGCAGAGATCACGAAAAAACAGTAGGTGTGAATATCTGGGTATCTGCGTCAGATGGGTCTGAATCAGATGAGGAGACCATGGAC
>CAUCIO010000094.1 GCA_958442925.1 uncultured Clostridium sp.
TGGAATGGTAATGGCATTTACAGGAATTCGTCTGTTCCATCACTAAAACAGATAAAAGCAGCAGGCAAAAAAGAAAGTTTCAAATAAAATCAGTGTCAGCGTAAAAAAGGCGCATTGCCCCTGGTACGCTGACACTGATAAAATGATTTATATTTCTGCTAACTCACTTTCAGATATTTCCATATCTTCTTCATTCTTTTTATCAACGGAAAAATCATGTTTAAAGAACCACTTGTATGAACGATTTGCAATTATTTTAGTTTCCACTTTTTTTGCATATGACAAAGAAAAAGGGGATACTGACCTTTGCTGTGCAAAAATCAGTATCCCCTGCCCCTGCCAAGGAGTGCCGGCTGCGGGACTTGAACCCGCACGGTGTCGCCACCAAAGGATTTTGAGTCCTCCTCGTCTGCCATTCCGACAAGCCGGCTCCTGCGTACTGGACGCCTGAAAACAGATTTATTTTACCAAAAGTAGAAGGACTTTGCAACCGTTTTTTGAATTTTTTTACAGAGCTATCTATGCAAAAAAAGCTTCCCTTGAAAAACACTTCTTCTTATTGTATGATAAGAAAAGATTTTTACGTATGCAGAGGGGAGAGGAGGCGGCCTATGACCTGTCAGGAAGCGGAGCGCCTGGTGACGCCCTATATCAGGGATGAGCTGACCGGCGACGAGCTGGAGGCTTTTTTAAACCATATTGACGAGTGTCCTAACTGCCGGGAAGAACTGGAAATCTACTTCATGGTGGATGTGGGACTCAGACAGCTGGATCACGATTCAGGAACCTATGATATTGCCGGGGATCTGGAACATAAAATAGAAGAGTCCTATTTAAAGGTAAGCCATATGTGGATGTTCCGTATGTTCCGGTATGCAGTCAGCACGCTGAGTGTGATGGCGGTTATTGTGACAGCCCTTCTGCAGTTCCGGATTTGGTTTTTTTGACAGTAAAAAGATGCAGGGAGACAGATAGATGAGCAAGGTTGTTTTGATAGACGGACACAGTATTTTGAACAGGGCCTTTTATGGCGTGCCGGAGCTGACGAATTCGAAAGGACTTCATACAAATGCGGTTTATGGTTTTTTAAATATTATGTTCCGGGTAATTGAGGATGAAAAGGCAGATCATCTGGCGGTGGCCTTTGATTTGAAGGAGCCTACTTTCCGCCATAAGATGTATGAAGCCTACAAGGGAACGAGAAAGCCTATGCCGGAAGAACTGAGAGAGCAGGTTCCGGTGATTAAGGAGGTTCTCACAGCCATGGGAATTCCCATCTGTTCACTGGCAGGCTATGAAGCGGATGATGTACTGGGAACCATTGCCCGGCGGTGTGCGGCGGCAGGAGCGGAGGTTTCTGTTGTATCGGGAGATAGGGATCTGCTGCAGCTGGCAGATGAGCATGTGAAAATCAGAATGCCCAAGACCACCAGAGGAGGCACGGAAATCAAAGATTATTATCCTGCTGATGTGAAAGAGCAGTATCAGGTAACGCCAAAGGAGTTTGTAGATGTAAAGGCTTTAATGGGAGACACTTCTGACAATATTCCCGGCGTTCCCAGTATCGGTGAGAAGACGGCTACCGCTTTGATTACAGCCTACGGAAGCATTGAAAACGCTTATGCCCATATTGACGAAATTAAGCCGCCCAGAGCCCAGAAGGCGCTTCGGGAGCACTATGACATGGCCCAGATGAGCAAGGAGCTGGCGCTGATCTGCACAGACTGTCCCATCGAGTTTTCGCTGGAGGAAGCGAAAATAGGAAATCTGTATACGCCAGAAGCATATCAGCTGTTAAGCCAGCTGGAATTCAAGTCGCTTCTCCTTCGGTTTGACGCAGACTCCAGGACAGAAAATCAGGAGGAAAAGCAGTTTCTTGCAGTTTCACAGCCTGAGGAGGCAGAGCAGCTGTTTGACAGAGCAGAAAAGGCCGGAGAAGCGGGAGTCCATCTGGTGTCTGAGAAAGGTACAGTGCTGGCTCTGGGGCTGGCCTTTGGAGAGCAGGACATTTACTGTATCCACGCCTCGGGCATGATTTCAGGGGAGTATCTGGCTGAAAGGCTGAATCATCTGGCAGAGCAGGGCGTAAAACTGAGCTTTCTGGATCTGAAAAGCCAGCTTCCATTTCTTCCGGCAGCAGACAGACTGGGAGACTGCGAAAACGGGGATCCGAAAAGCAGGCAGCTGTTCGATGCCGGAGTGGCAGGATATCTTCTCAATCCTTTAAAGGATACCTATGATTACGACGATCTGGCCAGGGATTACCTGGATATGACTGTACCGTCTAAAGGGGATCTGATGGGTAAGAAATCCTTCTCTGATATCTGCTCAGATATTACAATGGATCTGGGACAGGAGACGGAGGAAGGCGGAGAAACAGAATTAAATCCGGCAGAGCAGTGCCTTTGCTACATGGCTTATACTGCGTGGAAATCCAGAGAAAAGCTTACAGAAAAGCTGAAAGAGATGGACATGGAGGAACTGTTTTTCTCCATTGAGATGCCTCTCATCTACAGTCTGTTCCATATGGAGCAGGCGGGAATCTGCGTCAAGAGAGAGGAACTTCAGGCCTACGGAGAGCGGCTTCGCGGCCAGATTGAGACCCTGGAGCAGGAGATTTATCAGGGGACAGGAGAGAAATTTAACATTAATTCTCCCAAACAGCTGGGAGAGATTCTCTTTGGAAAAATGGAGCTTCCCTACGGGAAAAAGACGAAAACAGGCTATTCTACGGCAGCAGATGTGCTGGAGAAGCTGGCGCCGGAGTACCCGGTAGTCCAGAATATCCTGGATTACCGTCAGCTGACAAAGCTGAAATCTACCTATGCGGACGGACTGGCCGGCTATATCCGGGAGGACGGCAGAATTCATGGGATTTTTAATCAGACGGTAACTGCTACAGGAAGGCTGAGCAGTACAGAACCAAACCTTCAGAATATTCCAGTCAGGATGGAGCTGGGACGGGAGATCAGGAAGGTGTTTGTACCCCAGGAGGGCTGTCTCTTTGTGGACGCCGATTATTCCCAGATTGAGCTGAGGGTGCTGGCCCATTTATCCGGGGACGAGCGGCTGATTGAAGCTTACCAGAAAGCAGAGGATATTCATGCGATCACAGCTTCTGAGGTATTCCATGTTCCCCTTGAAGAGGTGACGCCTCTTCAGAGGAGAAACGCCAAGGCAGTTAATTTCGGAATTGTCTATGGCATCAGTGCCTTTGGCCTGAGCGAGGATCTGAGTATTACCAGAAAGGAAGCCTTAGAATACATCAATCGGTATTTTGAGACGTACCCAGATGTGAAGAAATTCCTGGATCGTCTGGTGGAGGAGGGAAAGGAGCAGGGCTATGTGTCTACCATGTTTAAGCGCAGGCGTCCTGTCCCGGAACTGTCTTCCAAAAATTTCATGCAGCGCTCCTTTGGAGAAAGGGTGGCGATGAATTCTCCGATTCAGGGAACAGCAGCGGACATTATTAAAATCGCCATGAACCGGGTAGATCGAAGGCTGAGGAGAGAAGGGCTGAAATCTAAAATTGTCCTTCAGGTTCACGATGAGCTTTTAATTGAGGCGTGGAAAGAGGAGCTTGATACCGTAAAGAACATTCTCTCAGAGGAAATGAAGCGCGCAGCGGATCTTAAGGTTTCTCTGGAATCTGATATGAAGACGGGGAATTCCTGGTTTGAGACAAAATAGCCGTAAAGGCGGGAGTGATAAGATGAGAGTAATAGGGATTACCGGGGGAGTTGGATCTGGCAAAAGCGAGGTGCTGAGGCTTCTGAAGGAGGAATTCGGCGCAAGGCTTTTCATGGCTGACGACATTGCCCATGAGGTGATGGAACCGGGAGGAGAGGCCTGCCGAACGATTGAGGAGGCTTTTGGAGCGGAATATTTAAAGTCTGATGGAAGTGTTGACAGACAGAAAATGGCAGCGCTGATTTTTAAAGATGCGAAAGCGCTTGAAACCATGAACTCCATTGTGCATCCGGCTGTATGGAAACGGATTGAAAACGGAATTCAGACTGCACCGGAGAAACTGGTAGTAGTGGAGGCGGCACTGTTTGACGAGGAACACAACAGACTGTTTGACGAGGTGTGGTATATTTACACTTCCAGGGAGAACCGGATCAGCCGGCTGATGGCCAGCCGCGGCTACAGCCGGGAAAAATGCCTTGATATTATGAGCAGCCAGAAATCGGAAGAAGAATTTCAGGCTATGGCAGACAGGGTCATTGACAACAATCAAACAGTAGAAGATGTAAAGCGGCAGATAGAGTTTATACTAAACGAGAAATTGAAAGAGGAAATACAAGCATGAGAATGGTAAGCATTGCCAGCGGAAGCAGCGGAAACTGTATTTATATAGGAAGCGATCATACACACCTGCTGGTGGATGCGGGAATCAGCAATAAAAGGATAGAGCAGGGCTTAAATGACATAGGAATTAAAGGCTCAGAGCTGGACGGAGTGCTTATTACCCATGAGCATTCCGATCATGTGAAGGGGTTGGGAGTTCTGGCCAGAAAACATGGAGTGCCTATTTACAGTACGAAAGAGACACTGGAGGAGATCCGGGCTATGAAAAGCCTGGGGGATTATCCGGAAGAGCTGCTGTGTCCGGTAGTCCATGATGCAGACTTTTTTATAGGAGATCTGGAGATCAAACCATTTAAAATCAGCCATGATGCGGCTAATCCGGTAGCCTACCGGGTACAGGAAGGGAAGAAGTCTGTGGCAGTGGCCACAGATATGGGCAATTATTCCCAGTATACCATTGACCGCCTTCAGGGCCTCGACGCTATCCTTCTGGAGTCAAATCATGACGTTAAAATGCTGGAGGCAGGCCCCTACCCCTATTATCTGAAAAAAAGGATTCTGGGAGAGTACGGCCACCTGTCAAATGACAATGCGGGAAGGCTGTTAAGCTGTGTCCTCCATGATAATTTAAAGCATATTTTTCTGGGACATTTAAGCAAGGAAAATAACTATGAGGAGCTGGCCTATGAGACGGTGAAGCTGGAGATTGCAGAGAGCGACACACCCTACCATTCCAGTGATTTCCCTATCACAGTGGCTAAGCGGGATGCTGTTTCAGAGATTGTGACAATATAACATAAGGAGAAGAGAGATTATGAGCAGAATTATTATCAGCGTAATTGGAAAAAATGACGTGGGAATGGCAGCAAACATCTGTACCTACCTGGCAGAGAGCAATATTAACATTCTGGATATCACACAGACCATTGTGAAGGAAATTTTCGACATGATGATGATCGTGGATATTGCCAGATCACCGAAATCTTTTGATGAGATTGCAAGGGAAATGGATGAGCTTGGTCAGAAGATTGGAGCGTCTATCCGCTGTCAGAGAGAAGAAATTTTCACCAGCATGCACCGCATCTAAGGAGGAAACAGGCCATGAGAAATACGATGATGATTAACATGCTGGAGGTCAATGAGACTAACAACATGATTGATAATGAAAAGCTGGACGTGCGTACCATTACCATGGGAATCAGCCTGTTAGACTGTGCTGCCTCTACGGTGGAGGAGATTAATGAAAAGATCTACAGGAAAATCACCTCCTACGCCAGAGATCTGGTTTCCACCGGAGATGCTATTGGACGCGAGTTTGGTGTTCCGATTGTAAATAAGAGAATTTCTGTCACTCCTATCGCTTTAGTAGGCGGCAGCGCCTGCAAGACAGAGGCAGATTTTGTCAGCATTGCAAAGACCCTTGATCAGGCGGCCAGAGAGGTGGGAGTCAACTTCATTGGCGGCTATTCTGCCCTGGTGTCCAAGGGCATGACAAGGGCGGACGAGCTTTTGATCCGTTCCATTCCTCAGGCTCTGGCTTCCACAGAGCGGGTGTGCAGTTCTGTCAATGTAGGATCTACAAAATGCGGGCTGAACATGGATGCAGTCCGCCTGATGGGAGAGGTAGTTCTGGAAACAGCTAAGGCTACTAAAACGCAGGATTCCCTGGGCTGTGCGAAGCTGGTCGTATTCTGCAACGCACCGGATGACAATCCGTTTATGGCGGGAGCATTCCACGGTGTCACAGAGGAGGAAGCTATTATCAACGTAGGGGTCAGCGGTCCTGGCGTTGTGAAGACAGCCCTGGAGAAGGTGAGAGGAGAAAACTTCGAGGTTCTGTGTGAGACGATTAAAAAGACAGCCTTTAAGATTACCAGAGTCGGACAGCTGGTAGCACAGGAAGCTGCCAAGCGTCTGGGTGTGCCATTTGGAATTATCGATCTTTCCTTAGCTCCCACGCCGGCAGTAGGAGACAGCGTGGCGGAGATTTTAGAGGAGATTGGTCTGGAGCGGGTGGGAGCGCCTGGAACCACAGCGGCTCTTGCCATGTTAAATGACCAGGTAAAAAAGGGCGGAATCATGGCTTCCTCTTATGTGGGCGGCTTAAGCGGCGCTTTTATTCCTGTCAGCGAGGATCAGGGCATGATCGATGCAGTTACCTTAGGAGCTTTGACTATTGAAAAGCTGGAAGCCATGACATGTGTCTGCTCTGTAGGACTTGACATGATCGCTGTGCCGGGAGATACTTCTGCAGCTACCATTTCAGGCATTATTGCGGATGAAGCAGCCATTGGAATGATCAATCAGAAAACCACGGCAGTCCGTCTGATTCCAGTGATTGGAAAGCAGGTTGGCGACACAGTGGAATTCGGCGGCCTGTTAGGCTACGCTCCGGTTATGCCGGTGAACCGCTTTAAGTGTGAGGAATTTATCAGCCGCACAGGACGAATTCCGGCTCCGGTTCACAGCTTCAAAAATTAACGAAGGGTGAGATAAGATGGAACAGGGAAACAAGCTGGACGAGGCTCTTGCCTTTTTTCTCAATGAGAAGCTGGAGCGGATTATTTTAAGCAATCCCAGAAACCGGGATGGTTATATCAAGCTGATTCTCAGGCCCCTGATTCTCCAGGGGGAACTGAAATTCCAGGCAGAGGAATTTACAGAAAAACAGGCTTTTCACAAGAATATGGGAGCTGACGAGGCAGCTTCCTATCTGAAGGCTCAGCTTTCTGTCCTCTACCGGAATGGAGAGATTCAGTCTCTGCTGGGCAGCGGGAACATTCTCGTGGGGAAAAAGGGAACGATGACAGTAAAGATGAAGAAAAAAGCAGCCGGCCTGGCATCAGACAAGCAAATATCTGCAGAAAAAAGCCAGACAGGCAGAAAAAAGGCGATTGATATGAGCCAAGAGGATCTGGCCAGGCTGAGCTGCCATAACCGGGCAAAAAAATATGTGCTGCCGGAGGGCACACCGGTTCCATTTCTGGCAGATCTGGGTGTCATGACAAAGGACGGAGCGGTGGTAAAGGCGAAGTATGATAAATTTCGTCAGATTAACAGGTTTCTGGAATTTGTAGAGGATATTCTGCCCAGGCTGGACCGCTCCAGAGAGACAAAAATCATAGATTTTGGATGCGGAAAATCCTATCTGACCTTTGCCATGTATTACTACTTAAAAGAAGTAAAGGGATATCCGATCCGGATTGTAGGTCTGGATCTGAAAAAGGATGTGATTGCCCTCTGCAACCGGCTGGCAGAAAAGTTCGGATTTGAGAATCTGACGTTCCTCCATGGAGATATTGCAGATTATGAGGGAATGGATCAGGTGGATATGGTGGTAACTCTCCACGCCTGCGATACAGCCACAGACTATGCTTTGGCCAAGGCAGTCCGCTGGGGAGCCAGGGTGATCCTGTCAGTCCCCTGCTGCCAGCATGAGCTGAACGGACAGATAGAAAGCAGTCTGCTGGCTCCTGCTCTTAAATACGGCCTGATTAAGGAGAGGATATCTGCTCTTTTGACAGATTCCATCCGGGCCGGCCTTCTGGAGGAGGCCGGCTACAGGACTCAGATTCTGGAATTTATTGATATGGAGCATACGCCGAAAAACATCATGATCCGGGCAGTACGCCAGGGAAAACCTCAGAAGCAGCAGGGGCTTTCGGAGCTGATAAAAGAGCTTCACGCAGAGCCCACGCTGTTAAAGCTTTTGAAAGAACAGAAAAGTCTCTAGTCCAGGATTAAAACAGGCTGGGTATATTCGTTTTGAAATACAGCGGATTTGCCCGGAAACGATCCGGCAGCAGCTTTTTCACATCGCACCATCTGATAGAGATGGGAAGACTGGATTTCACAGGCCAGCATAGCAGCGCCTGGGAGATCCAGTTTTTTTTCTGATCCTGCCAGCTTTGTGATGACCGGAATGGAGGAATGTTCCTTAAATCGTCGCAGAAGAGGAGCGGCAGTTTTTCGAAATCCCAGAATTCTGCCGTAGGGAGCGAAGCCGGCTTCCTTATAGCTGTCCATGTGCCTTTGCTCAATTCCCAGGATCAGGTGGATCAGACCGCGGCTGACACTTGTGTAGGTGAACTGCCGGCTTTTCAGTTCCTGGATCCGCTCATCAAAG
>CAUCIO010000095.1 GCA_958442925.1 uncultured Clostridium sp.
CCACGGATTTCCCTTCGCTCCCCTGGCTGCCATGACGCCGTCGCAGCCCGTCTCCTCCATCATCCGGGCCGCGTCCTCCGGAGTAAAAATATCTCCGTTTCCAATGACAGGGATAGCAACCGCCTCCTTCACCTGACGGATAATGTCCCAGTCTGCCTTTCCAGAGTAAAACTGTTCCCTGGTTCTCCCATGGACTGCCACAGCTGCAGCACCGCTCTGCTCTGCCATTTTGGCGAACTCCACCGCATTGACCGACTCATCATTAAAACCTTTTCTGAATTTAACCGTCACCGGCTTTTTCAGCTTTTTCACCATGGCAGACAGAATTTCACCAGCCAGCTTCGGATTCTTCATCAGGGCAGAACCCTCGCCGTTATTGACAATTTTCGGCACTGGACAGCCCATATTTACATCGATGATGTCATAGGGGCCTTCCTCCAGCTGAAGCGCCATTTCACTCATAATTTCCGGATCAGAGCCAAACAGCTGGACAGCCAGAGGATGTTCCTCGGGAACTGTCTCCAGAAGAGGCTTCGTATTTTTATTTTTGTACAGCAGAGCCTTGGCGCTCACCATCTCCGTACACATCAGCCCGCAGCCCTGCTCCCGGCACAGAATCCGGAAAGGCAGATCCGTCACACCGGCCATAGGCGCCAGTCCTACAGGGCTTGGAAGCTCCACCGTTCCAATTTTCAGTTTCTTTTTCTGCAATACGTTCTCTGTCTTCTCTTTCATGGATTCTCCCTACTGCTTCTCTTCGTCCAGGCAGAGGCTTTTCAGTCGTTCAGCATCCTCTCCCCCTGAAATAAAGACGCGGTAATAAAGCTCCAGCGCCTCTAAAAGCTCTCTCTTCTCCATCTGGTACTGCTTGATTTTCAAAGCACTTCCTATCTCGTCGAACAGATAATCCGTCTCGTCACAGACTACCTTAAACTGAAGCTCCCCCTCCGGCGTAAACTCCAGAGTCAGCACGCCTCCCACATCCTCCGTAAACATGACGCACATAATCTGCAGTTCTTCCTTCACCTGTTCCGGAAGCTTAGAAAAGTCCTCGTTAAAATAGTATTTTTCCACATAGGAATTGGCTCCGCAGAGCACAACATTTTCTGCCATCTGTTTCTCCTCTCCGCCTGCGAAAAAGACACCAGAACGCTTCTGCGTCCTGATGTCTTCTCTTCCCCTTGGGGGCTTCTGCAGTCTTTCGTCTTATCGAATCAGCATCTTGCTGATCTTGTACTGCTCCTCAGGAATGTCTTTCTTCATGCTGAGAGCTTCCTGAATATCGTAATCCACATATTCGCCGTTCTTGTAGGCTACCACCCGGTTACTCTTGCCTGCACAGAGCAGCTCTACTGCCTTGGCTCCCATAATAGAAGCATATACTCTGTCCTTACAGGTAGGAGCGCCGCCTCGCTGCATGTAGCCTAAAATCGTGGCTCTTGTCTCAATGCCTGTAGCTGCTTCGATTCTTCTGGCCATGGAAGCAGAGTGGCCGATTCCCTCTGCGTTAATGATAATATGGTGCTTCTTTCCGCGCTTTCTGTTCTCAATGATGCGGCTGATCAGCTCCTGCTCATTGCCGTCATAGCGCTCCGGAAGCAGAATATCCTCCGCGCCGTTGGCAAGTCCGCACCAGAGGGCGATATATCCGGCGTTTCTTCCCATTACCTCAATGATACTGCACCGCTCATGGGAGGTGGATGTATCCCGGACACGGTCAATGGCGTCCATGGCTGTATTCACCGCTGTGTCAAAACCAATGGTGTAATCGGTACAGGCAATATCCAGGTCAATGGTTCCCGGAAGACCTACTGTATTGATTCCCAGTGCAGACAGCTTTCCGGCTCCCTTAAAGGATCCGTCTCCTCCAATTACCACAAGACCGTCAATCCCGTGCTTCCGGCAGATTTCGGCTCCACGCTCCTGTCCTTCTGCGGTCGTAAACTCCGGGCATCTGGCTGTGTAGAGAACTGTTCCTCCGCGTCCGATGATATCGGCCACGCTGAGTCCGTTCATATCTACAATCTCCTCCTGAAGAAGGCCGGCATATCCTCTCATGATACCCTTTACCTTCAGTCCCTTGTTGATTGCCGTTCTGACTACAGCGCGGATTGCCGCATTCATTCCAGGAGCGTCGCCGCCGCTGGTGAGGACACCGATTGTCTTAACCTCTTTTGCCATCTACTTCTACCTCCATTTGTCGCGTCTATCAAAAATCTTAAAAAAATAATGCACTCTGTCCTGTACATTCTAATTCATTTTTCCTATCTTTTCAATAGTTTTTTCCACTACTTTGACATTTTTTTCACCAAGTTTCTCAGAAAGCTTTGTCACCAGCGCAGAATCAACGCTGACGCTCCAGTTTGCCGGCAGCACTTTTTTTGCCCGCTCTGCCTCCAGATAGATGACAACCCTGTCGCTTCCCTCGCTGAGCCTCAGCATATCCAAAAGCTCCTGCTCTGCGAAAAAATACGCTTCTTTATCCGGATATTTCAGCCACAGCTCCCTGGGAACCATAGAAAATGGGGTAATTCTCTCGCAGATCAGTTTTCCCGCTGGATCATCGCCAATGGACACGCGTCCCTGGACAAACACCTTTTCATCCTCTATCAGAAGTTCCCGGTTCTTCTCATAATCTCTTGGGAAGATTAACACCTCTACCGTGCCTGCCAGATCCTCCACCGTAATAAAGGCCATCATCTTGTTCTGCCGTGTGGTTTTTACTGTCTTTTCTGTGATCATGCCGCCAATCGTCACATAAGCGCCGTCACGAACCCTGGCGGTTCCCTCCTCCTCATTCACAACGAAATCAGAGGAGACAGCCGTCACATTCTTTTTCCAGAGATCCATGTACTCCTCCAGAGGGTGGCCGCTGACGTAGACGCCCAGCATCTCCTTTTCAAAAGCCAGAAGCTCCTCCTTCGTATACTCTCCCACATCTGGAAAGGTAATCTGGAACTGCTCTTTTTCTTCCTCCTCCACAAAATCGAACAGGGACATCTGTCCTTCCATGGAGTTTTTCTTTTCCTTGTTTTTCTGGTCTAAAAGAGCCGCTGAAACCAGAAATTTCTGCTTTCTGGTACCGGGCAGACTGTCCAGAGCTCCTGATTTGATAAAGCTTTCTATGGTTCTCTTATTAACTTCCTTATTGCTCATGCGGTCAATGAAATTTTCCAGAGAGGTAAAGGGACCTCTGACCGTGCGCTCCTTTACAATCTCGTCCACCACGCTCTGGCCGATACTCTTAATAGCTGAAAGGCCATAGCGAATGGCTCCTGACGATACAGAAAAGCCTCCCTCTCCCTCGTTAATATCCGGAGGCATGATTTTCATTCCCATCTGACGGCAGGTTAAAATGTACTCCGACACCTTGGATACATTATCCTTCACTGACGTCATAAGGGCTGCCATAAACTCTACCGGATAATAATATTTCAGGTAGGCCGTCTGGTAGGATACGACCGCATAGGCCGCCGCGTGTGACTTGTTAAAGGCGTACTTGGCAAAATCGATCATCTCATCATAGATGGTGTTAGCCGTCTTTTCATCGATTCCGTTGGCAATACAGCCCTTTACTCCTTCTTCCGGATTTCCGTAGACGAAGTTCTGCCTCTCCTTCTCCATTACCGCAGCCTTTTTCTTGGACATGGCTCGGCGTACCAGGTCGCTTCGTCCCAGCGTGTATCCGGCCAGATCCCGCACGATCTGCATCACCTGCTCCTGGTAGACAATACAGCCGTAGGTAGGGCTTAAAATCGGCTCCAGCTGCGGGCAGTCATAGGTAATGGAGCTTCTGTCGTTTTTGCCTTTCAGATATTTGGGAATAAAATCCATGGGGCCCGGACGGTACAGGGAGATACCTGCGATAATATCCTCCAAATTCTCCGGTTTCAGCTCCTTCATGAAGCTCTTCATTCCGCCGCTCTCCAGCTGGAACACGCCGTCATTTTTACCTGTGCCCAGAGATTCCAGCACCGCCTTATCGTTGTAGTCGATCTGATTCAAATCAATCTGGATGCCATGAGTTTTTTCTGCCTGGCGCACAGCGTTCTGAATGACAGTCAGTGTTCGAAGGCCCAGGAAATCCATTTTTAACAGTCCCAGTTCCTCTAAAGTAGTCATGGTAAACTGGGTGGTGATGGATCCGTCCGCCGCCCTGGAAAGGGGCACGTACTCGTCCACCTTATTCCGGCTGATCACCACACCCGCCGCGTGCATGGAGGTATGTCTGGGCAGTCCCTCCAGTCTTCTGCTCATGTCAATCAGATATTTGATCTCCGGATCGCTGTCGTAGGCCTCTCTAAGCTCTGGTGTTTTCAGAGCCTTGTCAAGGGTCATTCCCAGATCTCCCGGAATCATCTTGGCCACAGCGTCGCACTTGGCATAAGGCATATCCAGCACTCTTCCCACATCCCGGACTACACCTTTGGCCGCCAGTGTACCGAAGGTTACAATCTGCACCACCCGATCCCTTCCATACTTCTGCACCACATAGTCAATGACCTCCTGGCGGCGTTCGAAACAGAAATCGATATCAATATCAGGCATGGATACTCGTTCCGGGTTCAGAAAACGCTCGAACAGCAGATTATAGCGGATGGGATCGATATCTGTAATTCCCAGACTGTAAGAGACAATACTTCCCGCTGCGGAGCCTCTTCCCGGCCCTACCATAATATCGTGGGAACGGGCGAAATGAATGAAATCCCACACGATCAGAAAGTAGTCTACATACCCCATGGACTGAATGACAGAAAGCTCATAATCCAGACGCTTTCTGAGGCTTCCGTCGTCCTTTGGATACCTCTTTTCAAACCCGGCTGTACAAAGCTCATTTAAGTATTCCCAGGAGGTCTTTCCTCCCGGCACATCAAACTGGGGGATCTTCGTCACGCCGAACTCGATCTCCACGTTGCAGCGCATGGCAATCTTATGAGTGTTCTCCAAAGCCTCCAGGGCGTAAGGGAAAAGATGTTTCATCTCTTCCTCCGATTTGACGTAATACTGGCCGCCCTCATAGCGCATCCTGTTTTCGTCCGCCACCTTTTTTCCTGTCTGAATGCAGAGGAGAATGTCGTGGGATTTTTCATCCTCTCTGTTAATATAATGGCAGTCATTTGTGGCAACCAGCGGAATCCCCGTATCCTGGCTCATCCTTAAAAGCCCCTGGTTGACCGTCTTCTGCATAGGAATTCCGTGATCCTGAAGCTCCAGAAAGAAATTGCCCTCTCCAAAAATTCTCTGATAGCGAAGAGCTGCTTTCTTTCCCTCCTCATACATGCCGCGGGCAAGATTTCTCTGGACCTCCCCGGCCAGGCAGGCAGAAAGGCAGATCAGCCCTTTACTGTACCGCTCCAGAGTTTCATAATCTACTCTTGGTTTATAGTAAAATCCTTCTACAAAACCGGTGGATACAATCTTCATCAGATTCTGATACCCCTCGTTATTCTCCGCCAGCAGAATCAGATGATAGTATTTGTCCTCTCCCACCCCAATTTCCCGGTCGAACCGGGAGCCTGGACACACATAAATCTCGCAGCCTAAAACAGGGCGGATCCCCGCCTCCCTGGCTGCCCGGTAAAAATCAATGACTCCGTACATAACGCCGTGATCTGTGATAGCCAGGCTGTCCATTCCCAGCTCCTTCACCCTTGCCACCAGCTCCGTAATCTTGGAGGAGGCATCTAACAGGCTGTACTCTGTATGCACATGGAGATGTGTAAAAGCCATGTAACCTTCCTTTTCCTTTCCTCGAATATGTTTCCCGCGCCCCTGTACCTGTACGCTCTAGTCAAAAACGCTAAGAAGGAGGGGACAGCGTCTGCCGTTCCCTCCTTTCCATCTGTCTATGTTCCTCTTAAGTGTCTGCTTTACCGCTTATTCCGCAGACAGGTATTGTTCAATGCTTGCAATTGCCGTGTCCTCATCGGATCCGTCAGCAGTGACAACCACCTTCTCACCTACTGGAAGTACCAGAGACATCATTCCCATAATGCTCTTTGCATTCACCTTCTTATTGGCATACTCCATGTAAATGCGGCTTTCATACTGGCTGGCTACCTGTACCAGCATAGCGACCGGGCGGGCTTCCAGACCTGACGCCAGTTCGATTGTGACTTCCTTACTTTTCATAACTTTCCTCCTCATTCCTTTTAAGGAACAATTCTACTGCTGTGATTTTTGTCCTCGCAGGCTCTCAGCAATGGAGCTGATCTTTCTGAGCCGATGGTTTACCCCTGATTTTCCCACAGGAGGACTAAGTATCTCTCCCAGTTCCTTTAAAGTAGCATCTGGCCGTTCCAATCTCGCCTGGGCGATCTCAGCTAAAGATTCAGGCAGGTAGTCCAGTCCAACTGTGTCTCTGATATATGCAATATCCTGAAGCTGTTTGACAGCAGCAGACACGGTCTTATTAATGTTCGCAGTCTCACAGTTGACCTGGCGGTTCACACTGTTTCTCATCTCTTTGAGGATTCTGATATTCTCAAGCTCCATCAGGGCCAGAGGAGCCTCCATTACGCTCAGAATCTCTACAATCTGACTGCCCTCTTTTATATATACCACATAATACTTCTTTCTGACAACTATTTTTGCCTCAATGGAAAAAGTCCCTATAATTTCTCTCAGCTGTTCTGCTTTTTCCTCAGAAGAGCAGACGATCTCGAAATGATAGAACTTTTCCGGATCACTTAGAGAGCCTGCTGCCAGAAAGGCTCCGCGGACGAAGGCTCTCCTGCAGCAGGAATTCTGAATAATCAGGTTTTTCACTACGGACATATTTTCACAGACATCCCCGTCGTCTCCCAGCAGCCTGGCCGCCTGAAGCACCCGGACTGCGTCCTGGCTGCGCCTGACTGCCACTGTATACGTCCTGTTTTTCTTTAAAAATGCATTCCTGCGGATTGCTACATCCGCTCTAATATTAAATGCTTTTTTCAGTAATGTAAAGTATTTTCTGGCAACCGCCACATTTTCTGTGTGAATGCGGATCATGTACTGATTGTCCTCTGTAATATGAACTTTTCCGCACAGGCTTAAAATAGCCGCAATTTCCGCTATCTGGCAGTGTCTGGCAGGGCTTACCTGCCTGGAAAGTTCCTCTTTTACATGTGAAGAAAACGACAAATCAAACCTCCTGCTTTCTCCTGCTGTCCTTCTCGATATCTCTGTGCTCAATCTTTACTCCAATGTCCTCCTTGGCCTTCAGACGCTCATAAAGGCGGTTAGCCACTGTCACAGAACGATGCTTTCCGCCTGTGCAGCCAATGGCTATTACCAGCTGATTTTTCCCTTCCTCCACATAGTGGGGAAGCAGAAACAATACCATATCGGAAAGTTTGTTTAAAAACTCCTCCGCCAGGCCGCCCTTCATGACAAACTGCTGAACCTGCGGCTCATTCCCCGTATGGCGTCTCAGCTCGTCTACATAGTAGGGATTCGGCAGAAAACGAACGTCAAAAACAAGGTCTGCATCTACCGGAATTCCATACTTAAAGCCAAAGCTCAGCACCGTCACATACAGGCTTCTGTAGTCTTCATTGGAGACAAAAATTTTTTCCAGCTCAATTCGAAGTTCCTTTGTGAGAAGCATACTGGTATCTAAAATATAATCTGCCCTTTTCTTTAAAAAGTCCAGTTTTTTGCGTTCTTTCTCAATTCCCCGATCCAGACGGTCCAGGCCTGCCAGAGGATGGTTTCTCCTGGTCTCCTTATAGCGCTTGATTAAAACCTCGTCCCCTGCATCCAGAAAGAGGACCTCATAAGGGAAGCGGTTCTCATCCCATCCTTTTAAAATGGCTTCCAGTTCCTCCAGTGACTCTCCGCTTCTGATATCAATTCCCAGAGCCGCCCGGCCCTTTTCTCCCAGTCTGCCTTCTGCCAGCTCCGCGAACTTTCCAATCAAAGGAATCGGAAGGTTATCCACGCAGTAAAAGCCCATATCTTCCAGCATTTTCAGAGCCGTTGTCTTTCCAGCTCCGCTCATTCCGGTTATAATTACAAGCCGCATACACTAACTACTCCTTCTTTGAATCTGCAAACGCATCAGCTCCCCCGGCAGACGGCTCAAAGCCCAGAAGCTTCACCTCCGGCTCCAGCCACACGCCGGATGTCTCAAATACCCGTCTTCTCACTGCCTCAATCAGATCTCTGATCTCCTCAGGAGACGCGTGATCCCGATTAATGACAAAGCCGGCATGCTTTTCCGACACCTGGGCTCCTCCTATGGAAAATCCCTTCAGCCCTGCATCCTCAATCAGCTTTCCGGCAAAGAAGCCTTCCGGCCTTTTAAAGGTACTGCCTGCACTTGGATATTCCAGAGGCTGCTTATCTCTCCTGCGAAAGGCCAAATCCTCCATCTTCTCCCGGATGTCATCTGGATTTCCCTTTT
>CAUCIO010000096.1 GCA_958442925.1 uncultured Clostridium sp.
AGGTTGGCCCGTCCAAGACCTTAACTACGTTTCCAGGAACCATTGCCATAAGCTCTGAAACCCTGAGAGCTGTTTATCGGGAACTGATTGAAAATTTTGTCCGTCTGGGATTTAAAAATATTTTTATTGTGAACAATCATCTTGGCAATAACCAGCCGCTCCATGAGACTTTAGAGGATGCCAGAATTAAATATGGCATTAAATATGGAACGATTGGCGTATGGCAGTATCTTCCGATTATTACAGATAAACGTGGAATTTGGGAAACAGAGAAGCCCCACGCTCATGCCGGCGAAGCGCAGACCTCTGTTCTTCTGCATTTATACCCTGAACTGGTTCACATGGAAAAGGCTGTGAAAACTCCGATTCAGCCAGATCCATATGCAGGCATCACAAAGTCTTGGCTGTACAGCGAGCAGACAGATTCCGGACTTTTGGGAGATGCGACTGCAGCCAGTGCAGAGAAAGGAAAGGCCGCGGTAGATATACTTCTGGAAACATTGGAAGGTTTTGTAAAAAATTTCCTGGAAAAGTAGAAACAGATCATCTATTTCCATGACAGATAAGGGGGATGTTTTATGAAATCAACATTTGTAATGGCGCAGCTTCAGTCGGAACCGGATCCGAATGTGAATTTAATCAAGGCGGAAAGAGCCATGCAGGAGGCATCGGAGCGGTATAGACCTGACTGTATGATTTTCCCGGAGGTATTTATGTGCAGCTTTCCAGCTGGAACGGGCAGGGAGGAAATCCTTTCGTCTGCCCAGTCCCTGGACGGTTCCTTTGTAAATGGAATGAAACAGCTGGCAAAAAAGTATGGAGTCTGGGTTATCTTTGGTATGAGGGAAGCGGTGGAAGACAGCAAAGACGACAGAAATTACAATACGATTCTGGTTGTGGATGCAGAAGGAGAGACTGTAAAGGCTTATAGAAAAACACATTTATATGACGCCTTCGGAACGAAGGAATCGGATAATGTTAAGCCGGGCGGAGAGCTGTTTGAACCCATAGAAACACCATTCGGAAAAATAGGGTTATTTGTCTGCTATGAAGTGAGATTTCCAGAGGTGGCCAGAGATCAGGCGATGAAAGGGGCGGAGATTCTTGTTATGCCTACCGCCTGGGTTAAGGGAGATCTGAAAAGCCTGCATTTTCGCAGTCTGATTACAGCCAGAGCGATTGAAAATACAGTTTACCTGCTGGCTTGCGATCAGTGCGGACCACGATATTTAGGGGAAAGCGTTGCGGTAGATCCGATGGGTGTCCCTGTCGCGTCAGGCAATGAAAGGGAAGATCTGATTCCTGTTTATGTAGATACAGAACGGATTGCTGAGGTCAGAAAAAAATTGCCGTCCATGAAGGATCGCAGACCGGAGCTGTACCGCGCATAGCAGCTGAAACTGCAGAAAAGAAAGGAAATGAGAGGGGGAGCATATATGACACTGGTGGACGTTCTGTTGGATTTCTCGTATCTTAGCATACTGATGGTGCTTGGCTACTGGCTGAGAAGAAAAATTAAACTTTTGCAGATATGGTTTATTCCGGTTGCTTTAATTGCCGGAGCCTTAGGACTTCTTTTGGGTCCTCAGGTTCTGGGAAAAATATCTCCGATTTACCTTCCTCATTCTGATTCGCTGGGTCAGTGGACCGGCGTGCTTTCCTGTATCGTTTTCTCCTGTTCCTTTTTGGGACAGAAGCTGGAAAAAACCACAGGAGGGGCAGTCCAGACATATTTTCTGGCAGGCACGATTCATCAGATGCAGGTTGTGGCAGGATTGTCAATCGCGTTCCTGCTAAGTTTTATTATCCCTGGAATTCCAGTTGGTTTTGGAATTCTTCCAGTGCTGGGCTTTTACGGAGGCCATGGTCTGGCAATTCCGGCAGGACAGATTTTTGATGACGCCGGTTACATGACAGGTGGTTCTGATGTGGCCGCAACCTTTGCGACAATCGGAATTCTTTCAGGCATTATAGGAGGAATGATTATTATCAACCGTGCTGCAAGAGCAGGAAAGACCACGATTGAAATGAAGCCGGATGAAATGCCCAGAAATGAGCTGATTGGATATGATGAGCCGGAACACAGAAAACCGATTGGAAAAGGCGTCAGTGTTTCGTCGGCCCTTGATCCACTGGCATCTCAGCTTATGATGGTAGGCTTTACCATTACCTGCGGATATCTGATTCGAAATGTGTTTTTGAAAATTTCAGATTTCTGGTCTAAGGTACCGCTGTTTGCATTCTGCCTGATGTTCTCACTTGTTTTTACTCTTCTTACAAATAAAAACAAACGGGTGATGGACATGATGGATCGCCCGACTATCAACAGGATCTCAGGAGCTGCTTTGGAGTATATGATTGTAGCAAACCTGAGTCTGACGAATACGTCTATCTTTGTAACATGGGGAATTCCGATGCTCTTGGAATCCATTGTCATGATTTTGGTTACATACTGGCTGTGCTTTGTGATCGGAAAGGTGATTTTACACAAGAACGGGCAGTTCGAGACGGGAATTGGTCTTTTTGGACAGTCCTGCGGCAATCTTCAGACAGGTCTTATGCTGTTAAAGGTTGTGGATCCGGATGCAAAGACAAATGGCGCAATCAATATTACTACATCCTCTACGCTGGGTTATAGCTTCCAGCTGCAGTATACAGTTATTTTTATGACTCTTGTAATGAGCCGCCCGCTGTTTACATATATATACAGCTGGCTGCTGCTGGCTCTTTTGTGCGGCCTTGGGATTTTCTTTGGAAGGCGCGCACATGCGAAGGGTGAGTAATGAAACTGGCATAAAGCAGGCGAACGGAATGAAAAGAAAAACACGAAAATTTCAGGGGATTGGCTGGACTGTGCTTTCGGCTGTAATGTTTGGTTTTAATCCGTTGTTTTCAAAAACGATTTACAGAATGGGTGGAAATCCATTTATGATAACGTGGGTAAGGCTGGCTGTTACTGCTGTAGGAATGATGCTTGTTTTTAAGGTGATTCATCCAGAACAGACAATTAAAGTAACAGGAAGCGAGCTGAAAAAACTGTTTATCTGTTCTCAGGGCTATAGTTTTACACCGCTTCTGATGTATGCTTCTTATAATTATATTTCATCGGGTGTTGCCACTACGATTCATTTTGTGTATCCTATTCTGGTGCTGATCGGGAGTATGATATTTCTCCGCGAGAAAATGGGATGGGTGAAGAGAATAAGCTGTGTTTTGTGTTTTCTGGGGATTTTCTTTCTGGGAAATTCAGGGGGACAGATCCGGGCGGCAGGACTTGGGCTGGCATTTGCCTCTGCGCTGACATTCGCTGTGTATATTGTATATCTGGCTGGTTCTGGACTGCAGGCTATGAATCCGGCTAAACTGGCGGCCTGGCTGTCTGTGATAGGAGCTATTGAGGTTTTTATTGTAGTTTTAATTACCCGCAATATGGTTTGGGATTTGTCTTCCGGATGTATTCTTTTTATGTGTCTGTTTGGGGCGGTATCAGGTTGTCTGGCATCCACCTTTTTTCAGATGGGAACAAAGCTGATAGGGGCTGCCAGCGCCTCCATGCTTTCTACCTTTGAACCATTGACGAGTATTATAGTAGGAGCGGTTGTCTATAAAGAAGTCATAACTGTAAAAGCTGTGGCAGGGATTTTCTGTATTCTGGCAGCTGTGCTTATGGTAGCAGGAACAGAACTTAAAACAGATAAAAATAGCTGAATGGAAGGAGCTGAATTCCGGAAGGGATAAAGCTCCTTTTTTCAGCGTCTTAGAATCTGAAAAATACCACTATTTCCTAACCTTTCCGTAAAGATTTTTTCCTTGCCCGCAGGAAAAGATTGTATTATAATTACAAAATGGGTATAGTGTAACCTGAAATATACTGATATAAAAAGAATAAGCAGAAAGGGTGTGACAGGATGAAACGAATCGGCATGCTTACCAGCGGCGGCGACTGCCAGAGTTTAAACGCCACCATGCGGGGAGTAGCGAAAGCGCTTTATAAAACATACAAGGATGAAGTAGAAATTGTCGGCTTTGAAGACGGATACAAGGGTCTGATGTACGCAGACTACCATATTATGAAGCCATCTGACTTTTCCGGTATTCTGACCCTGGGAGGAACGATTCTTGGAACCTCCAGACAGCCGTTTAAGCTGATGAGAACACCAGATGAGAACGGACTTGATAAAGTGGCGTCTATGAAGCACACCTATTATAAATTAAAGCTGGAGTGCCTTGTGGTTCTTGGAGGAAACGGAAGCCAGAAGACAGCCAACCTTCTCAGGGAAGAGGGGCTGAATGTGATTCACCTTCCTAAGACGATTGATAACGATCTCTGGGGAACCGATATGACCTTTGGCTTCGACAGTGCAGTGACTGTGGCGACAAATGCCATTGACTGCATTCATACCACGGCTGCTTCCCATGGCCGGGTCTTCATTGTGGAGATCATGGGACATAAGGTGGGATGGCTGACTCTCTATGCAGGCATTGCCGGAGGAGCAGACATCATTCTTCTTCCTGAAATTCCGTATGATATTGACATGGTAGTAGACGCCATTAAGAAAAGAACAAAGGCTGGAAAGAACTTTACTATACTAGCTGTGGCTGAGGGCGCTATCTCTAAGGAAAATGCTTCTCTGACTAAGAAAGAACTGAAAGAAAAGAAAAAGTCCAGTCCGGTGTATCCGTCTGTCGCTTATGAACTGGGCGCACAGATTACAGAACGGACAGGCCAGGAAGTCCGTGTGACTGTTCCGGGCCATATGCAGAGAGGCGGAGAGCCTACACCGTGTGATCGCGTGCTGTCCACGCGCCTGGGTGCTTCGGCAGCAGGTCTGATTGAGCGGGGAGAGTATGGCTACATGGTATCTCTCAGGAATAATGAAATTGTCAAAGTTCCTCTGTCTGAGGCGGCAGGAAAGCTGAAGACAGTAGATCCGTCCTGCGATATAATCCGGGATGCCAAGGCAATCGGAATCAGCTTTGGCGATGAATAGAGTGAGGAGTTAAGAGGCTATGTCGTATACAGCCCTTTACCGGAAGTGGCGTCCTGCCTCCTTTGAGGATGTAAAGGGGCAGGACCACATTGTAAAAACATTAAAAAATCAGGTAGAATCAGGCAGGATTGGCCATGCTTACCTGTTCTGCGGTACCAGGGGAACAGGTAAAACCAGTATCGCTAAAATTTTCGCCAGGGCAGTCAACTGTGAACATCCGGCAGACGGAAGCCCGTGCAATGAGTGCGAAACCTGCAGGCGCATTAAAGAGGGGACTTCCCTGAACGTGGTGGAAATCGATGCCGCTTCTAACAACGGTGTGGAGAACATCCGTGAAATCAGGGAGCAGGTTCAGTATCCGCCTACAGAAGGAAAATACAGAGTTTATATTATCGACGAGGTTCACATGCTGTCCATCGGAGCGTTCAACGCTCTGTTAAAAACGCTGGAGGAGCCGCCGTCTTATGTAATCTTTATTCTCGCCACCACGGAAGTCCACAAGATTCCCATTACCATTTTGTCCCGGTGTCAGAGGTATGATTTTAAAAGGATTTCGCTGGATACCATTGCAGGCCGCCTGAAAGAGCTGACAGAAGCGGAGCATATTGAAGCAGAGGAGCGGGCCCTGCGCTATGTAGCCAAAGCGGCAGATGGCTCTATGCGTGATGCTCTGAGCCTTCTGGATCAGTGTGCGGCTTTCCATTTTGGGGAACCTTTAACCTACGACAATGTGCTGGAGGTGCTGGGAGCTGTTGACAATAGTGTGTTTTCCCAGCTGTTTCGCTCAGCAGTGGAGGGACGAACCAGGGACTGTATTCAGACGATTGAGGAGATTGTGATTCAGGGCAGGGAGCTTTCTCAGTTTGTGACAGATTTTATCTGGTATCTGAGGAATCTGCTCATTGTCCAGTCTGCTGACGATGCGGAGCATATCCTGGATACATCTATGGAAAATCTGGCTCTCTTAAAGGAGGAGGCTGCTCTGGCAGATGGGAATACTCTGATGAGATACATCCGCATTTTTTCAGAGCTGTCCGGGCAGATGCGCTATGCCAGCCAGAAGAGAGTGCTGCTGGAGATTGCATTGATCAAGCTGACCAAGCCTTCTATGGAGCAGAACCTGGACTCTGTGCTTCAGCGGATTTCTGAGCTGGAAGAAAGGCTGGCCGGGATTCCGTCTCCGGCAGAGCTGGCCGCCCTGGCAGCAGCTGGCCAGGCGTCCGGTATCCAGGCAGCGGCAGGCAGCGGCGCTGGTTCGGAGACGGCAGGAGAAGAAGCGGCGCAGCCAGAGACGGTGGTGCTTCCAAAGGCCCAGTATGAGGATTTAATGACAGTTAAGGGAGACTGGGGAAAGCTTTCCAGAAGGTTGGGAGGAGCTATGCGGGTAGCCCTTCAGGGAACCTCGTTAAAGCCGTCGGGCGAAGGATGCTTATCCATTGAGTTTACAGACATCAATAACTATAGTATTATGAACCAGGAGAATCGTCTGGCAGAGATTAAGGAGCTTGTGGAGTCTGAGTATCACAGGACGATTGAATTCAAAACCCATTTGAGGGAGACCTCGGCTCCCGTATCGACCATTTATGTGAGTGATGAAGACTTGAAGGTAATTCACGATGACATAGAAATCGAGGACTGACAGATTCGGAAGAACTGTAATTTATTTTATTTATTTTTAGGAGGATAAACACCATGGCAAAACGTGGCGGTTTCCCGGGAGGAATGCCTGGGAATATGACAAATCTGATGAAGCAGGCGCAGAGAATGCAGCGCCAGATGGAGGAGACGACAAAGGAGCTGGAGGAGAAGGAGTATACAGCTTCCTCTGGCGGCGGAGCTGTGACAGTGACTGTTTCCGGAAAGAAGGAGGTTCTCTCCGTAAAGCTTTCCGAAGAAGTTGTAGATCCAGATGATATCGAAATGCTGGAGGATCTGATTGTGGCAGCTACAAACGAAGCGTTCCGCCAGATGGAGGACGCCAGCACACAGGCCATGGCGAAGCTTACAGGCGGCCTGGGCGGTCTGGGAGGCGGTTTAGGCGGAGGCTTACCGTTCTAACATGGATTACTACAGCAGTCAGATAACAAAATTAATAGAGGAACTGTCGAAGCTTCCTGGGATTGGAAACAAGTCAGCCCAGAGGCTGGCATTTCACATTATTAATATGCCGGAGGAGCAGGTGGAACGCCTTTCGTCGGCTATTACAAGCGCCAAGAAAAATGTGCGTTACTGCCGGGAGTGTTTTACCCTGACAGATAAGGAGCTTTGCCCGATCTGCGAGAGCCAGAAGCGGGATCACAGCGTGATTATGGTAGTGGAAAACACAAGAGATTTGGCCGCTTATGAAAAAACGGGCAAATACGATGGGGTTTACCACGTCCTTCATGGCGCTATTTCCCCTATGCTCGGTATTGGCCCGTCTGATATCCGTCTGAAGGAGCTGATGGCCAGACTTCAGAGGGAAGAGGTTGATGAGGTGATTATTGCCACCAATTCCAGTCTGGAAGGGGAAACTACTGCCATGTACATAAGCAAGCTGATTAAACCGACAGGCATTAAAGTGACGAGAATTGCCAGCGGAGTTCCGGTAGGCGGAGATCTGGAATATATTGACGAGGTGACGCTGCTTCGGGCTCTGGAAGGCAGAACGGAGCTGTAACCGAAAACTGTAGATAGAAAATCTTCATATAGAGAGGCCTGTCTGGCAGGCGTGAGGAGATGCAAAAGAGATGGATAAGTACGAGTTTAACATAAAGGTTGAACAGATTAAAAAGCTGGTAAATAAGGGCGATTATGAGACTGCTATGAAAATCGCCGATGGAATCGACTGGAGACGTGTCCGCAGCACCAGCCTGTTAGCGTCTATTTCCCAGGTATATGAGAGAAATGAAGAATATCAGGAGGCTAAGGATATCCTGCTTCTGGCTTTTGAGCGGGCGCCTATTGGAAAAGGGCTTTTGTTTAAGCTGACGGATCTGGCCCTGAGAGAAGGCAATGTGCCTGAGGCAGAGGCTTACTACAGAGAGTTCTGTGAGCTGTGCGGAGAGGATCCCAGACAGAATCTGCTTCGCTATCTGATTCTGGAGGCAAAGCAGGCCCCATTGGAGCAGCTGATTGTTTCTCTGGAGCGTTACTGCCAGGATGAGCTGGATGAAAAATGGCTGTATAA
>CAUCIO010000097.1 GCA_958442925.1 uncultured Clostridium sp.
GATTCCATTCTTCTTAAATATTCCTCCACCATACTCACATTTGCAATGAGAAAAATCTCAATCAGGCAGGTGAGAAGGGTGGCATAAAAGATATTGGTCACTGTACGCGCCCGAAAGCGCCTGCTCATATCGCTATTTTTCAATTTTGTAGCCTACCCCCCATACGGTAGTGATAATTTTGTTCTGTCTGGTATCCTCTTTCATCTTTCCTCTGAGACGGCGGATATGTACCATAACTGTATTATTTGCCTCATAGACCTTTTCATTCCAGACCTTCTCAAAAATCTCGTCTGTGCTGAATACCCGGCCTGGATTGGAGGCCAGCAGATAGAGAATGTCAAATTCAATGGGAGTCAGCTTGATCTCCTCGTCGTAGACCGTTACCTTATGGTTATCCTTGTTAATCACAAGTCCCTTAATTGAAATCTCATTCTTAACAGCCTGGACTGCATTGCTCTGAGGGTTCAGCTGGGTATAGCGGCGAAGCTGGGATTTTACCCTGGCTGTCAGCTCCAGAGGGTTAAAGGGCTTCACCACATAATCGTCGGCTCCTGTTCCCAGACCCAGAATCTTATCCAGATCTGTTGACTTGGCGCTCAGCATAATAATGGGAATATTGTTAGTCTCCCGGATCTTCCTGCACATCTCCAGGCCGTTCATTCCCGGCATCATAATGTCTAACAGGGCCAGATGGATATTTTCCCTCTCCAGGATTTCCAGACCCTCCATGGCATTCTCCGCTTTGAACACCCGATATCCATCGCTGACCAGATAAATCTCCACCAGCTCGGCAATTTCCTTCTCATCGTCAACGACTAATATATTAATTTCTGACATGAAAAAACCTCCCTTATGGCAGCGTCAGCATATGCTGACGCTTCACTGCATTCTATCAACAGTTTACCATAAGAGAGGAAAAATTGCTTTACTTTTCTCTTACATTTTCTATTGTTCCATCGGAATGAAGACCCGGCGGTTTCTGGGATCTGCCGATTCCTCCACAGCTCTGGCAGCCTCCACTGCCTCAATACAGAACTGCTCCTGTGCATTGACTTTCTGGCGTCCCCGCAGGCTCTTCTTTTTGTAGGTCCCGTCCGGCTGCAGAATATGAGCCTTCACATTGTCCTCCAGCTGCACATCTAAAATGTGAATCAGGCGCGCCTTTAAAGCCTCATCCTCCACTGGGAACAGGATCTCCACACGGCGATCCAGATTTCGCGGCATCCAGTCGGCGCTTCCCATGTAAATCTCCTGCCTTCCTCCATTTTCAAAGAGGAAAATCCGGCTGTGCTCCAGGAAATTGCCTACGATGGAGCGCACCTCAATGTGTTCGCTGAGTCCCGGAACACCGGCCTTCAGGCAGCAGATTCCCCTGACAATCAGCTTAATTTCTACTCCTGCACAGGAGGCCTCATAGAGATTGGCAATGATCTCCTTATCACAGAGTGAGTTCATCTTGGCCACGATTCTGGCTGTCTTTCCCTCTTTTGCATATTTAATCTCCCTCTGAATCAGCCGGAGGAATTTTCCTCTCAGCCAGAGCGGTGCCAGGGACAGTTTATTCCAGCCTAACGGCTCAGAATAGCCGGACAGCATGTTGAATACAGCAGTCGCATCCTCGCCAATCTGGCGGCTGCAGGTAAACAGGCCGCAGTCTGTGTAGAGCTTGGCTGTGGAATCATTGTAATTTCCTGTGCCCAGATGGACATAGCGGCGGATGCCGTCCTCCTCCCTGCGGACTACCAGAGTGATTTTACTGTGGGTTTTTAAGCCCAGAAGGCCGTAAATTACATGGCATCCTGCCTTCTCCAGCATTTTTGCCCAGTTAATATTGTTTTCCTCGTCAAAACGGGCCTTTAACTCTACCAGAACCGACACCTGCTTGCCGTTGTCCGCCGCCTCTGCCAGGGCTGCGATAATCGGAGAGTTGCCGCTGACACGATACAGAGTCTGCTTAATGGCAAGTACCTCCGGATCCCTGGCCGCCTTCTTAATAAAGTTCACCACCGGCTCAAAGGTCTCAAAGGGGTGGGTTAAGAGAATGTCATTCTTTCTGATATTGGTGAAGATGTCGTCCTCATTCATCAGAGCCGGGACCGGCTGAGGCGTATAGCCCGGCGCTTTGTACCTGTCAAAGCCCGGAAGGCCATAGACCTTCATTAACACAGTCAGATCCAGGGGACCGCTGATCTCATAGATCTCATCGTTTGTGACCTTTAACTCTTTTTTCAGAATTTTCAACAGACGTTTATCTGCCTTCTCCTCAATATCCAGACGGATGGCCTCTCCCCACTGGCGCTTTTTCAGCTGCCGCTCAATCTCCTTTAGCAGATCCTCCGCCTCATCCTCATCAATGCTCAGATCGGCGTTTCTCATCACACGGAAGGGGTGGGAACAGATAATATCGTAGTTGAGGAACAGCTTCTCGATATTCCGCTCAATAATCTCCTCCAGAAAGATAACAGAGGTTCCCTCCTTCTCCTTCCCCTCCTCCGGCGGAATCACAACGACTCTCGGCAGACCGCTGGGAACACGGACCATGGCAAAATCCAGCTCGGAATCGCCCTTTTTCTTCTTTACCAGGGCTGCAATATTCAGGGATTTATTCCGGATCAGAGGGAATGGCCTGGAAGAATCCACGGCCATAGGTGTCAGCACCGGATACACCATCTCTTCAAAATAGCTGTCCACGTAAGTCCCCTCATATTTCGTCAGATGTTCATGAGAGGTAATGATTTTCAGACCATTCTGGCGCAGGGCCGGAAGCAGGGAACGGTTATACACATGGTACTGCTCCTCCACCAGCTGATGGGTCTTTGCTTCAATGGCAGTCAGCTGCTCTGCAGCAGTCATGCCTGCAATGTCCCGCTTTGTATAATTGGCGTGAATCATATCCTTTAAGGAAGCCACCCGCACCATGAAAAACTCATCCAGGTTGGACGCTGTAATGCTTAAAAACTTCAGCCGGTCAAAGAGAGGCGTAGTCTTATCCTTGGCCTCCCCCAGCACTCTCCAGTTAAAGTCCAGCCAGCTCAGTTCTCGGTTTACATAATTTTTAGGTTCCCAGAATCTCTCGTTTCCTTCAGCCATATCTATACCCTCCTCCTGTGCTTCAGCACTGGCTGAAGCCCGAAAATTTCCTCAAAAAACTCTGCCCTGTTCTCAAAGGACGCCCGCTCCAGAATAATGGTCTCCGGGCAGTTCGCTGTAATAACCAGCTTTCCGTCCCGAACTGCCATGGAAGCCCCTGCAAATTTCTGCCTGTGGCTCCGATCCATAGCGTTTGCCATACTCAAAATGGCAGTCAGCTTGGCAATCAGAATCGTCACTGCCCGTTTTGTCAGACCATTTCCCTCATACTGGGACAGGTCAGACTCCAGTTTCACTGCATCATAGGCAAAATCCTGATTGCAGTAATAAGCCACGTTCGCCACAATTTCTCTCTCCAGATGAGAAATACCGATAATTTCTGTAGCCATAATAATCTGGTAGCAGCTCTGAGTCTCCCGGCTGGAACTGATAAACTTGCCGCAGTCGTGAAGAATTGCCGCAATCCTTAAAAGCAGCCGTTCCCGCTCTCCCAGGCCATGGTATTTCTTCGTCACATCAAACAGCTCTGCTGAAAGCCGTTCTGTCTCCTGAATGTGATCTCCATGGCATTTGTAGCGCTTCGCCATATTTCTGGCGGAAGACAGGATATCTCCGTTAAAATCGTGGCGCAGCTTTACCAGCTTCTTGTCCTGGGCGTACTCGGCAGCCATACCGTCGCAGAGACTGACTCCCGGAATCCACACAGTCTCCGCCCCTGTCATCTCTAAAATCCGTCCGTAAATTACAGCACTTGGAACCAGGATGGAAGCATATTCCCCGTCCATGCCGAACTCGTCTGCAATCTCGTCAGATGTCATAGACAGAAGCTTTCTGTAAAAACTCTTAAACTGCTCTGTGCTGACACGGTCTGATTCCATATGGCGGATTCCGCTTTTAGCCATGAAAAGGATACTCTCTCCTGTGGCAATCAGGCTTTTAATTTCTTTTTCCTTCAGATAAATCCTGCGGAATGGATAGAGCTCATTGTCCACCAGCTCCTCGATGACAGGCACTACCTCCCCTGGGCTTAAGTTCCAGTGGGAAATCATTTCCCTGATTCTCAGACCTCCCAGGAACAGGTTCTGGGTGGACACCAGAGTGTCCTTGTCAAACAGGGAAATCTGAGTACTTCCAAAACCTACGTCGATAATAGCGGTTCCCTTCTGCACAATCTTGTGGAAAGCGGCATCCTTGGACGCCACCGCCTTGTAAGTCATCAGTCTCAGCTCTGAGTTATTGATGGACTTTACAGTCAGGCCGGTACGCACCCGGATCTGCTCTAAGACAATCTGACTGTTTTTCGCCTCACGCATGGCGCTGGTGGCATACGCCCGGTAGTCGGTAATCCGATAGCTTTTCATAATCTCGGAAAAGCCTTTTAATACCTGGCACATCTCCTCCACCAGGCTGTAGCTTATTTTTCTGTCATTGTAGGTATCCCTTCCAAGAGCCAGGACATGGCGGACATGATCCGTCTGCCTGATTCCAAAGCTCTGTGAAATCTCATAAATGCCCATTTCCAGTTCAAAGGATCCTACATCGATTGCAGCAAACATTTTAATTGCCATAGCTTCCCTCCTCTATCTGTTCCGTTCCCAGCAGATGGGTAATAAACTGGGATGCCGTCCGCCCGGACAGTCCTCCGTGGCTCAGTTCCCACTGATTTGCCTTTAAAAGCAGCTCCTCCTCCGGCATATGAATGTGATATCGGTCAGCCAGTACCCGGACAATCTGCTGGAATTCCTTTTTATCCGGAGCTCCATAGTAGATCGTCACGCCAAACCGCGCTACCAGGGACAGCTTCTCCTGAACGGTGTCATTCTGGTGCAGGTCGTCGTCCAGCTCTCTCTTATCGCTGAACTTCTCCCGAATCAGATGGCGGCGGTTGGAGGTGGCATAAATCAGCACATTATCCGGCCTTCTCCCCAGTCCGCCCTCAATCATGGCCTTTAAATATTTATACTCAATTTCATATTCCTCGAAAGAAAGATCGTCCATATAGATGATAAATTTATAATTTCTGTCCTTCACCTGCTCTAAAATATCTCCCAGGCACTGAAACTGATGCTTATAGACTTCTATCATCCGCAGGCCCCTTCCATAATACTCATGAAGGATCGCCTTGATGCTGGAGGATTTTCCCGTTCCGCTGTCCCCGAACAGCAGAACATTGTTGGCTTCCCTGCCCTCGATAAAGGCCTCTGTGTTCTCGATCAGCTTCTTCTTCTGCCGCTCATAACCCACCAGATCCTTAAGAGATACTGCCTCCACGCCGGTAATGGGTTCCATCCGGGCATTGCCTTCTGATCCAGTCACACGAAACGCCTGGTTTAATCCAAACTTTCCTACGCCAAATTCCCGGTAAAACTCTGCTGCCCTGCTTCTGAATTCCTCAGGGGTTTTGGCCTGCTCAAGCTCTTTCGCCAGCCTTAAAATGCGGTTTCTCACCCGCTCATCAAACCGGCGGCCCTTCCTGTCCGGCGCTTTGTAATCTGCTGCCAGATTCCACACCTCCTTCAGGGAAAGCGCGTTTAAATCATACTGGCCAAGCCTCCAGAATACATAAAAGTCGTGGAGAGCCAGATCTTGTAAGCTTCCTGATACACTGCCCCGAATTTCACAGGCAATGCTGTATGGATTTTCATTTTCTGCCAGACAGAGCGCCAGAAAGCAAAACCATAAATTCCCCTCAAAACCATAGGTGTCTGCCAGGGAAATCAATTCGCCGGCGCACCAGGCTTCTTCGTTTTCTCCTTCTCTCACCTCTGTCCTGCTTACTCCAGGAACCGGATTTTTACAGTGTTCCAGCAGTCCTCCCATGCGGTCTAATAACTCCCCGTATTTTAAATTTCTGTACAAAATCAGATTGTGCTTCATTCCCAAAATCCTTTCTCTTTACTTTTCCTTTACAGTTCTCTTACCCCTTTTTTACAGTTCAAGGGGCATCCCGCAGCTGGACTGTACATTGAATTGCCAGCCTGCTTCGGGCGCCCCTTGATCGTGTTTGACACGTATTCTCTTTAATAATTTCCCAGAATTCTCATGTGGTTCGCCTCTCCGGCAATTCCTTTTAACGCATTGATCATATCAGGGTCATCCAGATTTCCCTCTATATCCACAAAGAACCGGTACTCCCAGTTCCTGCCCGGAATAGGCCTGGACTCGATCATACGCATATTCAGATGGCTGAATGCAAAATTATTCAGCATGTTGTAGAGCGTTCCGCTCTCGTGAGGAAGCTCAAAGCAGATGCTGACTTTGTCTGCATCCTTGCGGTAAACCGGCTGCTTTGACAGAATCAAAAACCTGGTAGTGTTTTCCCGGTTGTGATTAATTCCCTCTTCCAGCACCTTGAGGCCGTAAATCTCAGCCGCCATCCGGCTGGCCACAGCCGCCTGGCTCTTATCCGCATCCTCACTGACAGTTCTGGCAGCCACCGCATTATTCTCAACGCTTATCTGGCTCCAGTCCTCCCTGGCGTTCAGATACTGGCTGGACTGCATCAGAGCCTGGGGATGGGCCAGCACTGTCCTGATATCAGAAAGCTCTGCATCCTGTGTCCCCAGAAGGCAATGGCAGACCGGCACAAATACCTCAGCCACAATGTAGTTCTCATACTTTAAAAGCAGATCATAGTTGTCTGATACTGCCCCGGCCGAGGAATTCTCAATGGGCAGAACTGCATAATCTGCCCGTCCCTCAAATACAGCTCTGGCCGCATCCTCGAACCGGCGCACATGAAACATATCTGCCTGCTCGCCAAAGAACTGGATCACTGCCGCATGGCTGTAGGCGCCCTCCAGCCCCTGGTAGGCGATCCGCACATTTTTCTTCTCAATGTCCTCCACTCTCTGAAAGCCAAAGTCAGAGGCGCTCTGTACCTGTTCCATCAGACGGTACTGGTAGCGGCGGCTGAGAGTCATCATCTGCAGAAACAGTTCTCCCACTGCCTCCTTCATAAATTCTCCCTCTGCCATCCCCCTTACAGAAGCAATTTTTTCCTGCTCCCGCTGCGGGTCATAGACCGCCTTTCCTGTCTTTATCTTAAACTCCGCCACATCAGCGCAGAGCTTCATTCTCTTCTCAAACAGCCTGACAAATTCTGTATCAATGCTGTCCAGCTGCTTCCTGATCTCCTGTAAGTCCATGCTGTTCTCTCTCCAACATCTCAAGTATTCTGTCCCTTGTATAAGCTCCTGGGAACTTTTTCTGTTCCGGCGGAAGCTCCTTCACGAAAAACGGCTCTCCAAACTCAATGGTCACCCGTGCAGGCCGGATAAAGGGAAGATGTTTTTCAAATACGTCTGCTGTTCCGGTAATGGCCACCGGAATCACGGGACATCCTGTCTTCTCTGCTATCTTTAAGCTTCCCTCTTTAAAAGGCAGAAGATCCGTTTCCTTCTCATTTCTATTTCTCGTTCCCTCCGGGAAAATCCAGATGGATACACCATGCTTAATCTTATCGATTCCCTGGAGAATGGTCTTTAAACCTTCCTTCACATTCTGTCTGTCCATAAACAGGCAGTTCACCTGCACCATCCACTGGGATAAAAGCGGTATTTTTAACATCTCCTTCTTAGCCACAAAGCCCAGAAGTCCTGGAACTGTCGTATAGCCTACCAGAATGTCAAAGTAGCTTCTGTGGTTTCCCACATAAAGCACCGGCGTATCAGACGGAATATGCTCCGCCCCCTTCACAGTCACCTTCACTCCCGCAGTCTTAAGAATTACGGAAAAGGCGCGTCTTACAATATTTAAGCTCTTCCACTCCGCCGTCTCCCAGTCTGTCTTCCCCAGTCTCTTCAGCTGGAATAAAACACCTGAAAAAAACAGCAAAAAGCCGATCACAAAGCTTGCTACTAGTATCAATCTTATCATGTTGTCACCTCTCTGTCCTACCTATTATATAGAAAGGAGGGCGCAAATACAAGTCAGAAATGTGTAAAAAGTGGGGGAAATATAGGGGAAGGGTGGAAAGTTTTCCGTGCTCCACCAAAAGTCGCTGGAAAACTTTCCACCCTTCCCCTGGTACACCTAAATTTTATCTAAGAAGAAAA
>CAUCIO010000098.1 GCA_958442925.1 uncultured Clostridium sp.
GGCAGGAGCGGCTTATTTGAGCGCTCTGGCAGCTTACAGGACAGGAGCGGGGCTTGTGAAAATTCTGGCGCCTGCAGAGAACCGGGAAATTCTCCAGACGCTTATGCCGGAAGCCATCCTCTCTGTCTATGACTGTTCAGAAGCGCTGGAAGAACCGGAACAGTTTTCCAGAAGAATTGAGCGGGAATGCGGCTGGGCGGATGCAGTGGTACTGGGACCTGGACTAGGAAAAGAACCCTGGGCAGTGCGCCTGGTACAGCAGGTGCTTTTATCAGCCTTTGTGCCGATTGTTCTGGATGCGGATGGCCTGAATATTGTGGCAGAAAATCCTTCTCTGTCAGAGTATTTTACAGAAAATGTCCTGGTAACGCCCCATGTGGGGGAGATGGCCAGACTTTCCGGACTGGAAATTGAAGAAATTCAGGCTGATTTGGCGAAGGCGGCAGAAGATTACAGTGAAAAATATGGGGTTATTACAATTCTGAAGGATGCGGCCACTGTGGTTGTAAGAAAAGACGATCCTGTTTACATCAACAGCAGCGGCTGCGCGGCTATGGCTAAGGCAGGTTCTGGGGACGTGCTGACAGGAGCTCTGGCGGCTTTGATTGCCATGGGAGTGGAGGAAGGACAGGCGGCTGTCCTGGGCGTTTATCTTCACGGTCTGGCGGGAGAGGCGGCAGAAAAAGCCTTTGGAGAAAACGGTGTGCTGGCCAGAGAGCTGGCAGACCGTCTGGCTGATGTGGAGAAGGGAGCAGAAGTATGCGGAAGCAGGAAAACAATGTAACAAAAGACAGAGAATACACCTTTGATCGGGTCTGTGTCCTGGTTCATCTGGATCGGATCCGGGAAAATATGAAATCGATGAGAGAGAGTCTGCCGGAAGGGACAAAGCTGATCGGCGTGGTGAAGGCAGACGGCTATGGCTGCGGAGCAGGAGAGACAGCCAGAGCAATTGAACCCTATGCGTCAGGCTTTGCCGCAGCCACGGCAGATGAGGCATTATCGCTTCGAAGGGAAGGAATTACCAAGCCTGTCCTGGTTTTAGGAAGTGTGTGCAGCGAACGCTTTTACGAGCTCTTAGCGGCAGATATCCGCCCGGTCATTTTTGAGGAGGAGACGGCGGCCGCTTTCTCAAAGATTGCAGCAGAAGCGGGAATCCGCGGGAAAATCCATCTGGCGGTGGATACGGGCATGAGCCGGATTGGCTTTCAGCCGGGAGAAAAGGCACTGGAGGAAATAGGGCGTATCAGCCGCATGGAAGGGATTGAGATAGAAGGGATGTTCACCCATTTTGCCAGGGCTGATGAGCTGGATAAGCAGTGGGCGGAAAGGCAGTTTGAAAAATTCAGAGAGTTTTCAGCCGCTGTATCACAGCTTTTAGAGGAGATAGAGCCAGGCAGAAAAAAGCTGTTCTGCCATTGCTTAAACAGCGCTGGAATTGTGGATTTTCATAGGATGCCGAGAGGATCTGAAATGGACGGAGCCAGAGCGGGAATCGCTATTTACGGCCTTTATCCTTCCGATGACGTGGATCACAGCCGTGTCCGGCTCCTTCCTGCCATGGAATTTAAGAGCCGCATTACCTATATTAAAGAAATACAGCCAGGGACATCCGTCAGTTATGGGGGGACTTTTACAGCAGAGCACCCCATGAGGATTGCCACTGTCAGCGCCGGTTATGCGGACGGGTATCCCAGAGGCGCCTCTGGAAGAGCTGATGTGCTGATTCGGGGAAAACGGGCCAGAATTTTGGGAAGGGTCTGTATGGATCAGTTTATGGCAGATGTGACTGATATTCCAGAGGCAGAGAAATGGGATGAGGTGACTCTTATAGGCCGTGACGGTCAGGAGGAGATTACCATGGAGGAGCTGGCCGAAGTAAGCGGAGGCTTCCACTATGAACTTCCCTGCCTGATTGGAAAGCGTGTCCCCCGTATCTACACCTGGGGGAACCAGGGACAGAATACCCCCATATAATAAAGGGGGGAGAGAAAAGAAATCTTTCCGCAGTTTTGAATACCGTTCAGAAAACAGGGCAATACTGAAGGTATAAACTGAAATAACGGAGAGTGAGACAGTTGGTTATAAAACGAGGAGATATCTATTATGCAGATTTGCGCCCGGTTGTGGGCTCCGAACAGGGAGGCGTCCGTCCGGTGCTGATTATACAGAATGATATTGGCAATAAGCACAGTCCGACTGTGATTTGTGCGGCAATTACATCTAAGATGAATAAGGCAAAGCTTCCTACTCATGTGGAGCTGGATACCAGGCGGTGCGGCATGGTGAGAGATTCTGTGATTCTTTTGGAGCAGCTGCGCACGATTGACAAGCAGCGGCTGCGGGAGCGAATCTGCCGCATTGACAAGGAACTGCTTGAGCGGGTGAACCAGGCGCTGATGGTCAGCCTTGAACTTTAAATAAAAATCATGTTTGGCAGCAGGAAAATACATAGACTGCCAGGCAGTTGAGGTTGACGAACGCAGGATAGAATGGTATAGTGGCAGAATGGAGGCAGAGTCCGGATATTCTGCCTTTTTACTTTATGAAAAAAGAAGGCAAAGGAGAGCATTTTTAGGTATGGACGACGGGTATTGGCCCTTAGGTATTTTGATTTTTGTGGCGTTTATTCTGCTGGATGCAGTTTTATATGGATTTGGAGCCGCCATTCAGCATTTGAATTCAGGAACACTGGAGAAGGAAGCCCAGGAGGGAAATAAGAAAGCAGAGCGGCTTATGGCAGTAATCAGCCAGCCGGCAGAGTTTATTGGCACAGTTCAGATTGTGACAAATTTAATCAGCCTCGTTTCGGGAGCTGTGATTTTAAAAGAGGCCGGCGCATTGCTGGAACTTTTGATACATAGAACCGGGGAGACAGGGGAGGGGCTGTCCCTGATTTTCGCTACGGCAGCGGCGGCAGTCATGCTGCTGGCGGCTCTGATCAGTCTTGGAATTGTAGTTCCGAAACGGTGCGCTTCCAAGCGACCGGAACGGTGGGCTTACCGCTATGTGGGAGTTGCCACTGTGATGGTCGCTCTGTTTAAGCCTTTTGCCTGGCTGGTGTCCGGACTGTCCTGGCTGATTTTGAAACCGCTTGGAATCGGACTTCACGATAAGAACGACAGCGTGACAGAGGAAGATATCATGCTGATGGTCAATGAAGGCCATGAGCAGGGAGTCCTGGAGGCCGGAGAAGCGGAGATGATTACAAACATCGTCGGGCTGGGAGATAAGGACGCCGGAGATATTATGACTAGAAGAAAGCAGATTGTGGCGCTTTGCGTTTCCATGACGCTGAAAGAGGCTGTTTCCTATATTCTGACAGAGGGAAGCAATTCCAGATTTCCGGTGTATGATGAGGACATCGACGATATCAAGGGCATTCTGCACCTTCGCGATACGCTGTCCTGCGCCCAGAAGGAAGAAAATCTGGACAAGCGCCTAGATGAGGTGGAGGGGCTTTTGAGAACGCCCCATTTTATCCCGGAAACCCGCAATATTAACCTTCTGTTTCAGGAAATGCAGTCTCAGAAAATCCACATGGAAATCGTAGTGGACGAGTACGGACAGACAGCCGGAATCGTTACTATGGAGGACATTCTGGAAGAGATAGTGGGAAATATTTTAGACGAATATGACGAGGACGAGGAGCTGATTTCCAGAAAAGCCGATGGAAGTCTGATTTTCGACGGTCTGACTCCTCTGGAAGACGTGGGAAAGGAACTGGGAATCGAGTTTGAGGAGGAGGATTATGAAAATTTCGATACTCTGAACGGTTTTCTGATTTCCAGATTAAACCGCGTTCCCAGAGAGGGAGAGACGCCGGAGGTGACATACGGAAGCTACCTGTTCCAGGTTATTTGTGTAGAAAACAAAGTGATTCATACAGTGAGAGCCGTCCGCAGCCAGGAGAAAGAAAAAGAGCCGGGAGAGGACGGTTAAAGGAGAGAAAACGACAGAAGTTTATGCAAAAAGGAATATTTTATGATGTAAAAATGATGGCAAAGGACGGGATTTTTCTGAAGAAGGCAGTGAGAATCGCGCTTCCTGTGGCCATGCAGGGAATGTTAAACACCGTTGTCAATCTGGTGGATACCATGATGATAGGAGCTTTGGGCGCTACCGCCATAGCGGCAGTGGGACTGGCCAACAAGGTGTTTTTTGTGTTTACCCTTCTGGTATTTGGAATTGTCAGCGGATCCGGCGTGCTGGCAGCCCAGTACTGGGGAAACGGAGATATTAAAAATATTAAAAAGGTGGTAGGTCTGGCTCTGTCTCTGGCATTCGCCGCGTCTATTGCCTTTCTCGTACCGGCTGTAGCCTGCCCGGAGGCAGTAATGCGTATTTTTACTGCCAGTGAGGACGCCATCCAGGTAGGAGCCGGCTATCTGACGATTGTAGCCCTTTCCTATCCTGCCACAGCTGTCAGCAATACTTTTGTAGCCATGCTGAGAGCGACAGGACGGGTAAAAGCGCCGGTAGTAATCAGCAGCTGCACGATTTTTATTAATATTTTCTTTAATTATACTTTTATTTATGGAAACTTTGGAGCTCCGGCCATGGGAGCGGCAGGAGCGGCTCTGGCTACCCTGATCGCCAGACTGGTGGAGGCGCTGTCCATTATTCTGGTAGTTTATCTGGGAAAGGCTCCCGTAGCCGCTAAATTTAAGGAAATGTTCGGCTATTCCAGGGAATTTCTTGCTCAGTTTTTCAGCACTACGACCCCGGTGATCGCCAACGAGTTTATCTGGGGGCTGGGAACTACCCTGTATTCTCTGGCCTACGGTCGAATGGGCAATGATGCGGTGGCAGCTATTACGATTGCCACGACGATCCAGGATATTGTCACAGTTCTGTTCCAGGGGCTGAGTGCGGCTACTGCCGTAATTATGGGAAATGAGATGGGAGCGGGAAAGCTGAAGCGGGCAGAGCGGTATGCGAAGAATTTCCTGATTCTCCAGTTTATTGTCACGATTCTGGGCGCAGTGTTCTGTGTGGCGATCCGATGGCAGATTATCGGTGTGTACAATATTACGCCGGAGATTGCAGAAAGCGTCAGCCGCTGTATCATTGTGTTCGCCCTGTTTATGCCGTTTAAAATGTTCAACTACGTTATGGTAGTAGGCATTTTGAGAAGCGGCGGAGACACAAAAATGTGTCTTCTGTTAGACTGTTCCGGCGTGTGGCTTATCGGCGTGCCGATGGCATTTTTAGGAGGCCTGTTTTTCAAGTTCCCGATTGATATCGTCTATGCCATGGTGATGCTGGAAGAGGTCTATAAGGCTATTTTCGGCTACTGGAGATACAGACAGAAAAAATGGCTGCGGAATCTGGCTGCGGAGCTGTAGACTGGCTGATTCTCCTGTTTAACACTTGCCAATCTCTGGGTTTAGTGATAGAATAAAAAAGATTTTGAGCAAAAAGAACGCCTTTTCAGGCATTCTGTAAAAAATAAAGAATAAGATTCAAAAAGAGGAGCGTTATTATGTCAGGACATTCAAAATTTGCCAATATTAAGCACAAAAAGGAAAAGAACGATGCGGCGAAGGGAAAGATTTTCACTGTCATTGGACGCGAGATCGCAGTTGCGGTAAAGGAAGGCGGAGCTGATCCGGCTAACAACAGCCGCCTGCGCGATGTAATCGCCAAGGCCAAGGCCAACAATATGCCGAACGATACCATTGACAGGGGAATCAAGAAGGCAGCTGGAGACGCAAACTCCGTTAACTACGAGGAGCTGACCTACGAGGGCTATGGTCCTAACGGAGTAGCTGTGATTGTAACGGCTCTGACAGATAATAAGAACCGTACTGCAGCCAATGTGAGAAGCGCTTTCACAAAGGGAGGCGGAAACATTGGAACACAGGGAAGCGTTTCCTTTATGTTCGATAAAAAGGGACAGATTATTATTGATAAGGAAGAGTGTGAACTGGATGCAGACACTCTGATGATGGAGGCCTTAGACGCAGGCGCAGAGGATTTTGCGGAGGAAGAGGACAGCTACGAGATTGTTACATCCCCGGAGGATTTTTCCGCAGTGCGCGAGGCTCTGGAAGCTAAGAACATCCCGATGCTGGAGGCTGAGGTGACGATGATTCCTCAGACATGGGTTGAGCTTACTGACGACGAGTCCATCAAGAAGATGAACCGTCTTCTGGATCTTCTGGATGCTGACGATGACGTACAGGCTACCTACCACAACTGGGATACAGACGAGAGATAAGAAATATAGCATAAAATAAAAAAGTTTAGAGAAAACTCCTTCCAGGCATTGCGATGATGTCTGGAAGGAGTTTTTTATAATTCATAGGGAATGGCATCCTATAACATAATATCAGCGATTATAGTGATAGCTGTCTAACAGCTGGTTTTTCATGTGCCAGAGTTCGTTAGACAGATCCACATGAACCTCGTGAGGATTGATCAGACGCCTGGATTCATCCCACAGAGTGTCCAGCTCCTGACGGCAGTATTCACGGATTTCCATAACCTTCGGAGACTGGTAAACACAGATTCCATCTTTGAAGACAGGAACCAGCAGCTCTCTCATCTCATAGGAGCCTGGAGCCAGATGGGTCTTCTTCCAGGTTTCGATTGGATCGAAGAGCAGAAGGGATTTATTCTCATCATAAACTTCGCCTGCCAGACAGATGAGATCAGCGATAATCTTGTGGTTCTCCTTATCATAAATTCTGTAGATGGTCTTATTTCCAGGATTTGTCACCTTTTCTGTGTTCTCGGAGAGCTTGATTTTCGGAATGAATTTACCTGTTTCACGATCCAGAACTGCCGCCAGTTTGTAGACTCCTCCGAAGGATGGGCAGTCTTTTGAGGTAATCAGGTTCGTTCCCACACCCCAGGAGTTGATGGCAGCGCCCTGGATTTTTAAGCTGTCGATCAGATACTCATCCAGATCATTGGATGCGGAAATGATGGCGTCTGTAAATCCGGCCGCATCCAGCATGGCCTTGGCTTTTTTAGACAGGTAAGCCAGATCGCCGCTGTCTAAACGGATGCCGTAGCCTTTCAAGGGGATACCGGCTTCGCGCATTTCTGTAAACACACGGATTGCGTTGGGGATGCCGGAATTTAAGGTGTCATAGGTATCTACCAGGAGAATGCAGGCAGTAGGGTAGAGTTTTGCGTAGGTACGGAATGCTGTAAGCTCGTCCGGGAAGCTCATGATCCAGCTGTGGGCATGGGTTCCCTTTACCGGAACATCAAACATCTGGCCGGCCAGCACATTAGAGGTTCCCACACAGCCGCCGATCATGGCAGCTCTGGCTCCGTAAATGCCTGCATCAGGTCCCTGAGCCCGGCGGAGGCCAAATTCCATAATACCGTCTCCCTGGGCAGCCTGAACGACACGGGAAGTTTTCGTTGCAATCAGGCTCTGGTGGTTAATGATATTTAAAATGGCAGTCTCCACCAGCTGAGCCTGCATAATCGGAGCGATTACCTTTACAATCGGTTCTCTGGGGAACATAACTGTGCCCTCTGGAATAGCGTAAATATCGCCGGTAAATTTAAAGTTGCGCAGGTAATCGAGAAAATCCTCTGTGAAAAGTCCTACGCCTCTGAGATATTCAATATCTTCCTCTGAAAAATGGAGATTCTTAATATATTCAATAACCTGCTCCAGGCCTGCGCAGACTGCAAAGCCGTTTCCATCCGGGTTGCTTCTGTAGAAGGCATCGAAAATGACGGTTTCGTTAGCGTCCTTTTCATGAAAATAGCCCTGCATCATGGTGAGCTCATACAGGTCTGTCAGTAAAGTAAGATTTCGTGGCTCCATATCCTTCTCCTTGTAAATATAGTAGTATGTTTGTATTAATTGGGTAAAAGTATACCATAAAAGCTGTAAAAGGGGAAATGAATTGATAAAAAAATAACAGTTATGCGGCTGAATTGCTTTGCATCCTTCTATGGAATTTCAAGCCTGCCTATGGTAAAATATCAGAAGATGGAAAGAGAAAACGGAGGATGTATGTATACAATAGTAGTTGCAGATGACGAAGAGGAGTTAAGAAGAGCGATTATTCGAAGGATTAACTGGGAGGAAATCGGATTCCAGGTAGTGGGAGA
>CAUCIO010000099.1 GCA_958442925.1 uncultured Clostridium sp.
ATCCATCGAGGGAATGAGCTTTTCCGAGACAGCTGCCTACTTTAAAAAACGGTTTAATCTGGAGGCATCCCTGGAGGAAATCAAGGCAGACTGGATTTCCATGTCCATTGAGAAATACAGAAGCCAGGTGCTGCCAAAGCCGGGAACGGAAGCGTTTCTGTCCTGGGCGGCAAAACACAGCGTAAAAATGGCTGTCTGCACCAGCAACGGCCGGGAAATGGTGGATGCTGTGCTAAGTTCTCTGAAGCTTGCCGACTATTTTGACTGCATTATTACCGGATGTGAGGTGGCGGCAGGAAAGCCGTCTCCTGATATTTATCTGGAAGCTGCCCGCCGTATCGGCGTGTCCCCGGAGGAATGCGCTGTATTTGAAGACGTACCGGCAGGGATCCTGGCCGGAAAGAGGGCTGGAATGGAAGTGTTCGCTGTAGAAGACGAATTCTCTCTCGGAATGAAAGAGGAGAAAAAGGCCCTTGCTGATTTTTATATCCGTGATTACAGCGAACTGATGCCATAACAGCCAATGAGTGTGAAGAGGAGTACAAAGGATTTATGATACATGATTACTTACCAATCTGCAGAGAGGACATGGAAAAGCGAGGATGGGATCAGTGCGATTTCGTCTATGTGACAGGCGATGCTTATGTAGATCACCCTTCCTTTGGCCATGCCATTATCAGCCGTGTGCTGGAAGCTCACGGCTACCGGGTAGGGATTATCCCACAGCCGGACTGGAAGAATCCGGAAAGCATTCAAATATTAGGAGAACCAAGACTGGGATTTCTTATTTCAGCCGGAAACATGGATTCCATGGTCAACCATTATTCTGTCTCGAAAAAACGCAGGGCAAAGGATTCCTACACTCCTGGCGGAGAGATGGGAAAACGGCCTGACTACGCCACAGTTGTCTACGGCAATCTGATCCGCTCTGTCTACCGAAAGACGCCCATCATTATTGGCGGTATTGAAGCCAGTCTTCGAAGACTGGCCCACTACGACTACTGGTCTGGAAAGCTGAAGAGATCTATCCTTCTGGATTCCCAGGCAGATCTGATTTCTTATGGAATGGGAGAGCGATCCATTGTGGAGATTGCCGATGCTCTAAACAGCGGCATTGACATTAAGGATATTACCTTTGTCGATGGCACAGTCTATAAGGCGGAAAACTTGAACTCTGTCTACGATGAGCTGCGCCTGCCTTCCTACCAGAACATGAAAGAAGATAGAAGAGAATACGCTAAAAGCTTTTACACCCAGTACTGCAATACAGATCCCTTTATTGGAAAACGCCTGGTGGAACCTTATAAGGACAATCTGTTTGTCATTCAGAATCCTGCCTCGAAGCCTCTGACTCAGGAAGAAATGGATGATGTGTACGCTCTGCCCTATATGCGCAGCTATCATCCGTCCTATGAGGCAGCTGGAGGAGTTCCTGCTATTTCTGAGGTGAAATTCAGTCTGATCAGCAACCGTGGCTGCTTCGGAGGCTGCAATTTCTGCGCCCTTACCTTCCACCAGGGCAGAATCGTTCAGACCAGAAGCCACGATTCTATTGTGGACGAAGCGAGGCTTCTCACAGAGGAGCCGGATTTTAAGGGATATATTCATGATGTTGGAGGCCCTACTGCAAACTTCCGTTTCCCTGCCTGTGAAAAACAGATGACGGCAGGTGTGTGTCCAGAACGGCAGTGTCTTTTTCCAAAGCCGTGCAGGAATCTGAGGGCAGATCACAAAGACTATATTGCGCTTCTTCGAAAGCTTCGCGATATTCCCAAGGTGAAAAAGGTCTTTATCCGTTCCGGCATCCGTTTCGATTACCTGTTAGCAGATCCCAGCCGTGAATTTTTAAAGGAACTGTGTCAGTACCACGTCAGCGGACAGCTGAAGGTAGCGCCGGAGCATGTGGCTAACAATGTGCTGAAACGTATGGGAAAACCGGAAAACAGTGTTTACCGCCAATTTATGAAAGAATACAAGGACATGAACGAACGTCTTGGCTTAAAGCAGTATCTGGTTCCCTACCTGATGAGCTCCCACCCTGGTTCTACCCTGACAGAAGCAGTGGAGCTGGCGGAATATCTGCGTGATTTAGGCTACATGCCGGAACAGGTGCAGGATTTCTATCCCACGCCATCCACCATCTCCACCTGCATGTACTACACAGGACTGGACCCCAAAACTCTGACACCTGTCTATGTGCCGACTAATCCCCATGAAAAGGCCATGCAGAGGGCGCTGATCCAGTACAGAAATCCGAAAAACTATGATCTGGTGGAGGAAGCCCTGAAAAAGGCAGGCCGCACCGATCTGATCGGCTACGATAAAAAGTGCCTGATCCGCCCACGCCGCACGGATCACAGAAGCGCAGGCGGACAGGAATTTTATGGAAAAAAAGGATTCCAGGGAAAAGCCCCTGCCGGACAGGGCAGCAGTCATACGCCCAAAAAGAAAAAAACGATTCGAAACGTACACAAAAAACGAAGCTGACAATACAGCAGCTGGCAGAACAAAAGGAGGCAGAACAGGCATATGAAGAAAATTGCAGTTGTAACAGGAGCTTCCTCCGGCATGGGGCGGGAGACCGCTCTGCAGCTGGCGGATCGGTTTGGCTGGCTGGATGAAATCTGGCTGATTGCCAGAAGAGAGGAGCGTCTTGTCCGCCTAAAAAAAGAGCTGCCCTGCCCTTCCAGGATTTTTGAGCTGGATTTGACGGATCCATCCGCTCTTTCATCTCTTTCCGCCGCACTGGAGGAGGAAAAGCCAAGAATTGTTTTTCTGGTCAATGCGGCTGGATATGGAAAAATCGGCCGGGCAGGAGAAGTGTCTCTGTCCGAGGAAATGGGGATGCCGGATTTAAACTGTACGGCTCTCACAGGCGTCACTCACCTGGCGCTGCCATATATGGGAGAAAACAGCCGGATTCTCCAGTTTGCCTCCTCCGCAGCCTTTCTGCCTCAGCCAGGTTTTGCCGTCTACGCGGCTACCAAGGCATTTGTCCTCAGTTACAGCCGCGCGCTGGGAGAGGAAGTGAAAAGACGTGGAATTTATGTAACCGCTGTCTGCCCAGGGCCTGTAAAGACAGAATTTTTCGATATTGCTCAGACTTCTGGAAAAATTCCCCTCTACAAGATGCTTGCTATGGCCGATCCTAAAAAGGTGGTAAAACTGGCTATCCGGGACTCTGTGATGAAAAAAAGCGTCTCTGTTTACGGCCCCCTTATGAAGCTGTTCCGTCTGGCAGCCAAAGTTCTGCCTCACCGCCTTCTTCTGTCCCTGATGGCAGTTCTTTCCCCGGAACAGACTGTGCCGGTCTGCAGGGAGAGAGACAAAACAGATACAAAAAATGAATACGCAGGAGAACACACACATGAAAAAAATTAAAAAGGGAGAGTATGGATACAGAAATAGTATGAGAAGAGGGCGCGTAATTAAAATCGCTGTCCTCACTCTCTTTATTCTTGCACAGCTGGGCGCCAGGTGGTTTACAGACAGCGGAGCATTGAAAAATATTCTCACAGTCATGGCTGTCATTACCGTGATTCCGACAGCCAATCTGGCAGCTCCCTATATTGCCGTCTTTCCCTTTAAGACTCCATCCAGGGAGTTTTATGAAAAGCTTTCCACTTATGAAGGGAAATTTACCATTCTCTATGATCTGATATTGACTACCAAGGACGATGTGCTGCCCATGGATGCCATCATAGTGCATCCTACAGGAATTTATGCTTACTGTATCAATAAGAAGGCAAATCTTTCCAGAGCGGAAAAGGCTCTCAATGAAATTCTGACTGCCCAGCGCCTGGATCCGAATATGAAAATTACAGGAGAGATGTCCTCCTTTGAAAAAAGAGTGAAAAGTTTAAAGGCAGCCTCTGAATATGAGGATGACGGAAGCGTAGAGTACGCAGTCACTGTGATGAAAGGATTATCCATGTAATGAGACTTGTAACAGTAACAAAAAATGAGGCCGGACAGCGGCTGGATAAACTGCTGTTCAAATATATGAATCTGGCAGGCAAAAGCTTCATCTATAAGATGATCCGAAAGAAAAACATTACTCTCAACGGGAAAAAATGCGACGGTTCGGAAAAGCTGGCGGAGGGAGACGAAATCCGCTTGTTTCTGGCGGAAGAGACCATCGGAAAGTTTTCAGAGGTAAAAATCCAGAAGGTAAAAAAGACAGCCCTTGATATTGTGTATGAGGACAAGGACGTTATCTTTATCAATAAACCGGCCGGTATGCTCTCCCAGAAGGCGAAAGACAGCGATGAATCTCTGGTAGAATATCTCATCAACTACCTGTTAGACAGCGGCCAGCTTTCAAGGGAAGAGCTGAAAAGTTTCCGCCCTTCGGTCTGCAATCGCCTGGATCGCAATACCAGCGGCCTGGTGGCAGCAGGGAAAAGTCTGCTGGGCCTTCAGGTTCTCTCCAAAGCCATTAAGGAGAGAACCATTGGAAAATATTACCTCTGTATTGTAAAAGGTGCCATAGACAGCCCCAGACGCATTCAGGGCTGGCTTTTAAAGAATGAGCGGACTAACCAGGTGACTGTGACGACAGAGAAAAAAGAGGGAGCGCTGCCAATTGAGACGGAGTATATGCCCCTCGCCTCAGACAGGCATTACACTCTTCTCAAGGTAAAACTGATTACAGGCCGTTCTCATCAAATCAGAGCCCACCTGGCCTCCATCGGACATCCCATTATCGGAGATACTAAATACGGAGATTCGAAGGAAAACCTGGCTGCAAAAAAGAAATACGGCGTTTCCTGCCAACTGCTGCACGCGGCTTTTCTGATTCTTCCTGAGGATCTGCCAGAGGAACTTTGCCGCCTGCGGGGCATGGAAATTTCTGCTCCTCTTCCAAGTGTCTTTGCAGCTTTCGCCGAGCAGATTCAGGGAGGCCGGTAAATGGGAACCTGGAAGACAAGAGGCCTTCGCGGCTCCACTCTGGAGGATTTGATTAACCGGACCAACGACAGCTACCGGGAAAAGGGGCTGGCTTTAATCCAGAAGGTTCCCACCCCTATTACCCCCATTTCCATTGACAAAGAAAGCCGCCATATTACCCTGGCTTATTTTGACCAGAAAAGTACCGTGGATTACATAGGCGCAGTGCAGGGGATTCCCGTCTGCTTTGACGCCAAGGAATGTGCTGCGTCTACCTTTCCGCTCCAGAACCTCCATCCACACCAGGTAGCCTTTATGAGGGAATTTGAAAAGCAGGGGGGAATCTCCTTTATTCTGGTTTCCTACACATGTCTGGAGGAGATGTATTATATCCCCTTCCGCCATGTGGAGAGATTCTGGCAGCGAATGGAAGCTGGAGGACGAAAGAGCTTTACCTACGATGAGGTAGATAAAACCTTCCAGGTCAGGGCCTACCGGGAATTTTTTGTCCACTATTTAGAGGCCATCCAGAGAGATCTGGATCTCAGAGAAGATGGTTCTTCTGGAAGATCGTCTTAAAATATGATATAACTATTTAAAAGCTGTCAATGACATTGTAAATACAGGAGGAGATTATGAGCAAGGTATTGGATCGTTTTTTACATTATGTTTCTTTTGACACCCAGTCCATGGATGAGCAGGAGCAGATTCCCAGCACAGAAAAGCAGCTGGTCTTAGCAAAAATCTTAAAGGAGGAGCTGGAGGCTATTGGAGCCAGCCAGGTACGCATGAGCGATAACGGTTATGTTTATGCCGTAATTCCCGCTACTGCCGATCATCCTGTCAAATCTCTGGGTTTTGTGGCACATATGGATACAGCTCCGGCCATGTCAGGCAAGGATGTCAAGCCAAGGATTGCAGAGCATTATGACGGCAAAGATCTGGTGTTAAACGAAGAAAAACAGATTGTCATGCGGGTAAAGGATTTTCCGGGAATGCTTGACTGTGTTGGAAAGGATCTCATTGTTACAGACGGAACCACTCTCTTAGGCGCAGACGACAAGGCAGGTGTGGCCGAGATTATGACCATGGCCGAATTTTTCCTCTCCCATCCGGAAATTCCTCACGGCAATATCTGCATCGGCTTTACTCCTGACGAAGAGGTAGGAAGAGGCGCGGATCTTTTCGATGTGGAACATTTTGGCGCAGATGTTGCCTATACTGTAGACGGAGGCCCTATCGGTGAGCTGGAATATGAAAACTTCAATGCTGCTTCCGGAAAAGTAGAGATCAGCGGCCGAAGCGTCCATCCAGGAAGTGCCAAGGGTTCTATGATCAATGCACTGTTAGTGGGAATGGAATTCCAGGCCATGCTGCCTGCCTTTGAAAATCCCATGTACACAGAAGGCTATGAGGGCTTCTTCCATCTGGATCAGATGGCAGGCGATGTGGAAAGCGCTCATCTGGAGTACATTATCCGTGATCATGACAAAGAGGCCTTTGAACAGAAAAAAGCGCTGTTCCAGGAAGTATCTCGCTATCTGAATGCCAAGTATGGAGAAGGAACTGTTTCCGTAACCATGAAAGACTCCTACTATAACATGAAGGAGCAGATTGAACCGGAACATCTCTACCTGATTGATACCGCCAAGGAAGCTATGAAGAACCTTCATATCACTCCTTTAGTATCCCCTATCCGCGGCGGTACAGACGGAGCACGGCTTTCCTACATGGGACTTCCCTGTCCGAATCTGTCTACAGGAGGCTATAATTTCCACGGAAAATTTGAGTTTATTCCCGTTCAGTCTCTGGAGCAGATGGTTGAAGTGTTAAAGGAAATCGTCATTCTCTTCGAAAAAATGTAGCTGAACAGCAGCGCTGAATCTAGTCAGCCAGATACCCAAAGAGGCAGTCCCGGTAAACATACAGAGACGGCCTCTTTTTATGTTTACAGTTATTACTGCAGCAGAAGCTCAACCTTGTATTCCCTCATCCAGAAATCCGCCTGCAGCAGATAGGCCATCAGCTGTGGGCCTGCCATCAGCTGCCCATACCAGGGCCTGCCATAATCGGAAGGCGCTTCCAGGAATTTTTCTGTCTTTTTCCTGTCCAGAAGAGGCAGAAGTGGAGAGGAGGAATCCTGCAGCAGTTCTCTCATCCGTCCTGCCAGAAGCGTTTCATATGTTTTATCATAGGTTTTTGGATAGGGAGATTTCTTTCTGAACAGCACCTCATCCGGCAGCAGGCCCCGTCCTGTATCTCTGAGAAGTCCCTTGATTACCCCCTTTCTTGCCTTCATTTCCCAGGGCACGTTGTAGAGATATTCGATAATGCGGTAGTCGGCAAAGGGCACTCTGGCTGTCAGGTTCCACTCTCCACTGGTTCGATCCATCCGGTTTAACAGCGTCTTCATAAACCACTGAAGATTCAGCCAGCTGATCTCCCTTCTTTTAGCGTTAATTCCGGTTTCTCCCTTCAGCCTGGGCATCTGAGCCAGAGAAGTTTCATATGCGTTTTTCACATAGTCTTCCATAGCAAGCGCCTGGACAAATTCATCTGAGAGCAGCAGCTTTCTCGGAGCCAGATCCATGGTCCAGGGGAAGGTATCAGCCTTCAGCAGATCTTCCCTGTGAAACCAGGGATACCCGCCAAAAATTTCGTCGGCACATTCTCCTGTGAGGGCAGCCTCATAGCTCATTCCCACCTGGGAACAGAAATAGAGAAGAGAGGAGTCCACATCCGCCATAGACGGAAGTCCATGGGCTCTAACCGAGTCTTTTAAAAGCTCTGTCTGAGTCTCTGTGGAGCACTCCAGGAAATGGTGATCCGTATCCAGAAAGGCTGCCATTGTTTCTACATAAGGGCGATCCTGTGAGGGCTGGAAGGCATTGGACTGAAAATTTTTATCATTGCCTGTAAAGTCAAAGGAATAGGTAGTCAGCTGGCGGTTCTTTTTTTTCAGTTCCCTGGCGCAGAGGGCAGAAATCAGGGACGAATCCAG
>CAUCIO010000100.1 GCA_958442925.1 uncultured Clostridium sp.
CAATACCATGCAGGATATTTTAATCCGCTATAAGAGAATGCAGGGCTATGAGGCTCTCTGGCAGCCGGGAACAGACCATGCGGCCATTGCCACTGAGGTAAAGGTAATTGACAAATTAAAGAGCCAGGGCATTGACAAGCACGATCTGGGCCGCGAGGGCTTTTTAGAGAAGGCCTGGGAGTGGAAAGAAGAGTATGGAAACAGAATCGTAAATCAGCTGCACAAGCTGGGTTCTTCCGCTGACTGGGACAGAGAGCGTTTCACCATGGACGAGGGATGTTCTGATGCAGTGCTTGAAGTATTTACAAAGCTCTATGAAAAAGGATACATTTACAAAGGTTCCCGTATTATTAACTGGTGTCCTGTATGTCAGACCTCTATTTCTGACGCTGAGGTAGAGCACGAGGAGCAGGACGGCTTCTTCTGGCATATTAATTATCCGATTGCAGGGGAAGAGGGACGCTTTGTAGAGATCGCCACCACCCGTCCGGAGACACTTCTGGGAGATACGGCAGTGGCTGTAAATCCTGAGGACGAAAGATATAAAGACTTAGTGGGAAAAATGTTAAAACTGCCTCTCACAGACAGGGAGATTCCTGTTGTGGCAGACGAGTATGTAGATAAAGAATTTGGAACCGGCTGTGTGAAGATTACACCGGCTCATGACCCGAACGACTTTGAGGTAGGAAAGCGCCATAATCTGCCGGAAATCTGCATTATGAACGACGACGCTACCATCAGCGCTCCGGGAAAATACTTTGGTATGGATCGCTATGAAGCCAGAAAGGCTATGGTAGAGGATTTACAGGAGCAGGGCCTTTTAGTAAAGGTAGTTCCCCATTCTCATAATGTAGGAACCCATGATCGCTGCGGTACAACCGTAGAGCCTATGGTAAAGCCTCAGTGGTTTGTAAGAATGGATGAGATGGCAAAGCCGGCAGTGGAGGCCATCAAGTCAGGAAGGCTGAAATTCGTTCCAGAGAGCTTTGGAAAGACATATCTTCACTGGCTGGAGGGAATCCGGGACTGGTGTATTTCCAGACAGCTGTGGTGGGGACACAGAATCCCGGCCTACTACTGTGACGAGTGCGGCGAGATGGTGGTTTCCAAGACCATGCCTGAGAAATGCCCGAAATGCGGCTGTGTTCATATGACCCAGGATGAGGACACCCTGGATACATGGTTCTCCTCCGCCCTGTGGCCGTTCTCCACTCTGGGATGGCCGAAGAGCACTCCGGAGTATGAGTATTTCTACCCGACAGATGTGCTGGTAACAGGCTACGATATTATTTTCTTCTGGGTTATCAGAATGGTATTCTCCGGTCTGGAGCAGACAGGAAAAGAGCCGTTTAGCACGGTTCTGATCCACGGCCTTGTAAGAGACTCCCAGGGACGCAAAATGAGTAAGTCCTTAGGAAATGGAATCGATCCGCTGGAGGTAATCGACAAGTACGGCGCAGACGCCCTGAGAATGACACTGATGACAGGCAATGCGCCTGGAAATGATATGCGCTTCTACTGGGAGAGAGTAGAGGCCAGCAGAAACTTTGCAAACAAGGTATGGAATGCTTCCCGTTTCATCATGATGAACGTGGAAAAAGCTCCGGAAAGCCAGGCAGCCCTGTCTGATCTGACCATGGCGGATCGCTGGATCCTCTCTAAGGTTAATACACTGGCGAAAGATGTAACAGAGAATATGGACAAGTACGAGCTGGGAATTGCCCTTCAGAAAGTCTATGATTTTATCTGGGAGGAATTCTGTGACTGGTACATCGAGATGGTGAAACCGCGTCTCTACAATGATGAGGATACCACAAAGGCAGCTGCTATCTGGACCTTAAAGACAGTACTCATCCAGTCCTTAAAGCTCCTTCATCCGTATATGCCGTTTATCACAGAGGAGATCTTCTGCAATCTGCAGGAGGAGGAACCGTCTATTATGATTTCCTCCTGGCCGGTTTACAAAGAGGAGTGGAATTTTGCTTCTGAGGAGAACGCAGTGGAGACTATTAAGGAGGCAGTCCGCGGAATCAGAAATGTCCGCACCTCTATGAATGTTCCGCCCAGCAAGAAGGCAAAGGTTTACGTAGTTTCCGAGGATGAGTCCCTGCTTGGTATTTTTGAGCACAGCAAGGTATTCTTTGCAACTCTTGGATACGCCAGCGAGGTATGCCTCCAGAAGGACAAGACAGGTATTGCCGATGATGCTGTGTCTGCCGTTATCCCTAAGGCAGCTATCTACATGCCGTTTGCAGAGCTGGTAGATATTGACAAAGAAATCGAAAGACTGCAGAAGGAAGAGGAGCGTCTGACAAAGGAGCTGGCCCGCGTCAATGGTATGCTTGGAAATGAGAAGTTTGTAAGCCGTGCGCCGGAAGCTAAGATTGCTGAGGAGAAGGCAAAGCTTGAAAAGTATACACAGATGATGGAACAGGTAAAGGAGCGCCTGGCTCAGCTTTCTAAATAGAAACAATAGATAATAAAAGCCGGACAGCGGGAATGAAGGGTATAAAAACCACATCTCGCTGTCCGGCTTTTAAACTTCTGCAGGGAAATCAGCCTGTTTATGAAGATGGCTCTGGCTGGAATAAACGCAGCCCTTTTAAAATGATCTGTTCCACCAGGGCAGCCAGCTGTTCCGGAGTTTCTCTAAGCCCTGAATCCAGCCAGTACTGGACAAGGCCGATACAGCCGGTGACAGTAAAGGAATAGTAAGCCTCAAAGGCAGAGTCATCTGAGACAGCGCCTGACACGCACAGCACTCTTTTCTGGCTGCCGTCTGAACCAGGGCGGAACAGCTCCATCCAGTCGTTCAGACATTTTTCGCGGACAATCCTCTTCAGCCGGTTGACAAAGTTAATATCACCATTCTGGCCAATCAGGATGGCCACCATATCGCTGTTGTCTTTTACCAGCTGGAATACCCGGCTGAATACAAGGGCTGGATTCGATAACAGATCCGAGGCCTTAAAATGGTTCAGCACATCCTCCAGCTCTTCCAGAAGCTCGTTTTCAATCTGTTCCATCAAATCAAAAATATCCTTGTAATGGAGGTAAAAGGTTCCCCTGTTGATATCAGCTTTCTCAGAGATTTCACGGACCGTAATGTCCTGAATTCTCTTTGTTTTTAAAAGTTCAGTGAGGCACTGGCGGATGACACGCCGCGTTTTTCTGATTCTCCGGTCAAGAGTTTCTTCTTTCATATCAAAATCTCCTTTAAAGCATTGCATATTTTTATAAAATAAGTTCAAAATCATATATTAATCAACAAAATACAACTATTTGTTTATTAATAATCTGTGTGTAGAAAAATGATTATTGTCAAGGATTTCGTTCGTGAGTATAATTTATTATAAATCAATAATAGACACATGTCAATTAATAGAATATAGTTTATTAATAGTGGAGGCGTTGAGCAAGGAACGAATATCCATATTTTTTGAAAGGAAGATGTCTATGAAGCGAAAGAATCAACACATATCCAGCATCTGCCTGGCAGCAGCTCTCTTTTCTCTGGCAGTTTCCGGAACTGCAGCAGCAGAAGGAGGCAGCTGGACTTCTGATGAAACAGGCTGGAAATACATAATGGCAGACGGAACGAATGCAGCGCCGGGATGGCAGCTGATTGACGGAGTATGGTACTGGTTTGAGGACGATGGGAGAATGAAAACCGGCTGGCTTTCCCAGGGCGATACCTGGTATTATCTGGATGACTCCGGGGCCATGGTATCAGGCTGGCAGACGATTAACGGAAAAAGCTACTATTTTACAGAAAGCGGAGCCATGAAAACCGGACATATGGAACGGAACGGAACCGTCTATTCCTTCCACAGTGATGGAAGCGTGGAAGCTGCCAAAAAGGAAAAAAATACAGGCGGAGGAGCCTTTGAAATCGGCTTTTACGACGAAGCCTGCCAGAATCTGGCGTCTAACTTAAATGAACTGAAGCTGGATAGCTTTGACGGAGATGAAGATGACGACTATTATGAGGATGATAAAAAGGATTATGATAGGGACGCCAGCTATGAGATCAGCGGAAAACTGACAGAGATTGCAGCCCACCGTCTTGCCATGGCAAGGGAAAAGGGATATGGAAACGGAAACATTCCAGGAGAAGGCGAACTGACCGATTATCTGAAAAGCATCCAGTATAACAGCGGGCGAAGGCATAAAGAAGTTTACATACGGAATGTGGACGGAGCTGACGAGGCAGAGGAAAAATTCTGGGATCTTCAGGAGGACGCAAAGAAACGTCAGGACAGACCGGATTACTACAGCGAAATGGGAATTGCCCATACAGAGGTAAATGGAAACGATTACTACATGGTTATTTTCATGAAATAAGACGAACGGGCAGGGGATTCTGATGCGAAAATTAATAAGAACATTAAAAATAAAAGGAATGCAGCTTTCGGGAGCTCCTGCAGGAGAAAAGCCGAAATTCAGCCTTCCGGACTTTATCCTGGCCCAGAGCCGGGCCATTGAAAAGCTGTTCATTCTCCTTGTAATTTTATCAGTCATTGCAGCTCCTTTTGTGGAGGTAAACTACGATCTGACAGAGTATCTGCCTGATACAGTCCAGTCAAAACAGGGGCTGGATCTGATGGAGGAAAAATTTGGCTATCCGGGAACAGCCAGGGTGATGATTGAAGATGTAACCCTGTATCAGGCTAAACTTTATAAGGATGAGCTGGAGGCTGTAGACGGAGTGGATCAGATTCTGTGGCTGGATATGGGGACTGATATCTACTCGTCGTCCAGCTTCATCAACAGCAGCGATATTGCCGACTATTACAAGGACAGATCGGCAGTAATGGATGTAACCTTTGTAGAGGGGGATACCAGTAAGAAAACCTCCGAAGCGATTGATGAGATGATGGAGATTCTGGGAGATAAGGGATACTTTACAGGCCCTGCTGTACAAAATAAATCTCTGGAGGAAAATGTCAGCAGAGAGATGAATATGATTCTTGCCCTGGGAGTTGTGATGATCTTTCTGATTCTGTGCATTACCACGAATTCGTGGTTTGAGCCGGTGCTTTATCTCACGATTATGGGAGTGGCCATTATCATCAATAAAGGGACGAATATTTTTCTGGGGCGGATTTCCTTTCTGACAGACAGTGTATCGGCAGTGCTTCAGCTGGCTGTATCTATGGACTACTCTATTTTCCTGATCCATGCCTATACCAGAGAGAAGCAAAAGGGGGTTGAGCAGAAGCTGGCTCTTAGAAATGCTATAGATGAGGCTCTCCGTTCCATTTTTGCCAGCAGCCTTACAACGATTGTAGGTTTTATTGTGCTGGCTTTTATGAAATTTAATATTGGATTTGATATGGGAATTGTGCTGGCTAAGGGAATAGTAGTCAGTCTGTTTACAGTGGTACTGTTCATGCCGGCCATGATTCTCAGAACTATGGCATTGATCGAGCGAACAGCCCATCGACCGTTTCTCCCTGAATTTAATGTACTGAGCCAGAAAATTTATCAGGTTCGATTGTTCGTGCTGGCCTTTGTGGCAGTGATTGCCATTCCTGCTTACACAGCTCAGGGAATGAATTCCTTTCTGTTTGGAAATGAGGCAGTCGGTGACAGCGAGGGAACGAAGGTCTATGAGGATGAACAGATCATAAATGGAAAGTTCGGAAGAAGCAATCTGATGATTGCCCTGGTTCCCAATACTTCCATGGTAACAGAAAAGGAATTTTCAGATGAAATAGAACAGCTTCCCTATACAAAGTCTGTCACATCTATGGCAGGAACCCTTCCGGCGGGAATTCCGGAAAGCTTTCTGCCGAAATCGGTAACAGATCTGCTGCACAAGGAAGATTATGCCAGAATTCTGATTTATGTCAGAACGAAAGGGGAGAGCCCTTTAGCGTACCAGAGTTCAGATGAAATCCAGGCGATTATGAAGCGGTATTACCCGGAAGATTCTTATCTGGTGGGAACGACCCCATCTACACAGGATATTCAGACTACGATCACCAAGGACTATGCCAGAGTCAATACCATGTCCATGGCCGGAGTATTTCTGGTAGTTATGTTCAGCTTTAAATCACTGATTATACCGCTGATTATTATGATTCCCATTGAGGTGGCAGTTTTTATCAATATGGCAGTGCCTTATATCGCAGGAGACACCCTGATTTTTATGGGGTATATCATAGTAAGTTCCATTCAGCTGGGGGCTACCGTTGATTATGCAATTCTTACCACAAGCAATTATCTGGAGTGCCGCAAGGAGGCTGATAAAAAGCAGGCTGTGATTATGGCCTTGAAGAGAACCATACCGGCCGTACTGACATCCGGTTCAATTCTGACAGTGGCAGGCTATATGGTTTACAAGATTTCTACCGTGGCGGCTATCGGGGATCTGGGACACCTGATTGGCAGAGGAGCCTGGATGAGCATGGTTCTGGTACTGACGCTGATGCCGGCTTTCCTGGTATTGTGCGATTCGATTCTTATGGATAATGAATTCCAGCGGTTTAAAAAGGCATTCAGCGGAAAGGCAAGAAAAAAGAAGGCACAGGAAAAGGAGGCTTCAGGCCATGAAAAATAGAGTGAAAATCTCAAAAAAACGGATGGGGAAACGGCTGGCAGCATCCGTCATGGCTGCGGTAACAGCATCCACAGCCATTGCCACGCCGGTGTTTGCGGCGCCCCCCAGAGTTCAGGTTGATGAGACCATGTATGTAAACCTGGATTATTATGGAGCAGAGACAGAGATTAATGTAGTAAAAGGATGCAGTACCAACGGAGTGACTGAGTATACAGATTATGGAGTATATGATAAGGTAGAAAATATGACGGACGGTACAGAACCGTCCCTGGGGGATGGAACTGTTACCTGGAAATTTCCAGATAAAAATCAGAGATTTTATTATCAGTGTACTCTCCCCAAAGCACAGACAGAGCTGCCCTGGACCTTTGATATTTCCTATAAGCTCAACGGTGTGGAGACAGAGCCAAAACAGTTAAACGGAGCTTCCGGTCTGGTGGAGATTCATGTGAAGGCGACTCCCAATAAAAAGGCTAAGGCCTATTTCAGAAACAACATGATTCTGACAGTGGCGGTTCCGGCTGATATGAGCAAATATTACAGCATTGACGCGCCCGGATCCCAGCTTCAGTCTGTGGGAAGCTATTCTGCCGCTGTTTTTATGGCGCTTCCAGGGGAAGAGGGAGACTACACTGTGCGGCTTGGAAGCGACAGCTTCGAGAGCCCGGGTATTGTGATGATGATGGTTCCCGGAACTGCCAGCGCCTTTGAGCACATAGCAGACTTAAAGGAAGCCAAGGATACCTGGAGAGAGAATGGAGACGCTCTCTATGAAAGCTACGATGCTATGCTGCAGGCCTTTGAATCTATGGGAGCAGGTGTTTCCTCTGTTCAGACTGGACTTGGCCAGCTGGAGCAGGGCAGACAGATTTTGTCAGGAAGCAGGGCGGCTATTGAAAATGGTTCAGCCCAGGCTCTTGACGATCTGCTGTCTGTGACAGAACAGACGTCCAAACTGATCCCCTATCTGGAAACAGCTCAGAATGCAGTGGTGGATATTAATGACAATGCGAGAGCTATTTACAATACTATGGAGGATATGCAGGATGAGCTGGATGATCTCTACAGCGGCTTGAAATCTCTGCAGCATTCTCTGGAAAGTGCTTCTGACCAAATCGGAGGTGGAATTACAGAAGCAGAGCAGCAGGCTCTGGCAGCAGAAATCCAGAAAAAGGCAGAGCAGCTGGAGCAGATTTTAGCGGCCCTGGGGCAGCTGGGCCAGGGGGCAGCAGGAAGCTATCAGACGGCTTTTGAGGACTGGGAGGAGCTGGAGGAGGCTCTTTCGGAAGCAGATTCTTTCCGGTA
>CAUCIO010000101.1 GCA_958442925.1 uncultured Clostridium sp.
CAGAGATCCAGAAGGAGCTTCCAGAGGAAGCCCACATCGCCTACTCCTGCTCTACCGGCTATGGAGAGGCGCTGTTAAAGGCCGCCTTCATGCTGGACGAGGGAGAAGTGGAGACTATCTCCCACTACTATGCCGCCGCTTTCTTTGAACCGGATGTAGACTGTATTCTGGATATCGGAGGCCAGGATATGAAGTGCATCCGGATTAAAGATGGAACCGTGGACAGCGTACAGTTAAACGAGGCCTGCTCCTCCGGCTGTGGCTCCTTTATCGAAACCTTTGCAAAGTCTTTAAACTACAGCGTCATTGATTTTGCAAAAGAGGCCCTGTTTGCCAAAACTCCTACGGATCTGGGAACGCGCTGCACTGTATTTATGAACGCCAATGTAAAGCAGGCCCAGAAGGAGGGCGCGTCCGTGGCCGATATCTCTGCTGGGCTGGCTTACTCTGTTATCAAAAACGCTTTATTTAAGGTAATTAAAATCACAAACGCCTCTGATCTCGGAAATCATGTGGTAGTTCAGGGAGGAACTTTCTACAATGACGCAGTCCTCCGAAGCTTTGAGAAGATTTCCGGCTGCCAGGCAGTCCGTCCGGATATCGCCGGCATTATGGGCGCTTTCGGCGCTGCCCTGATTGCCAGGGAGCGGTACGATTCCTCAAAAAAAACCACCATGCTGCCTATGGAAAAGATTTTAAATCTGTCCTACAAAACCAGCATGACAAGATGCCAGGGCTGTACCAACCACTGTGTCCTGACTGTTAACCGGTTTGACGGAGGACGCCAGTTTGTCACGGGCAATCGGTGCGAAAGAGGACTGGGACATGCCAGAAAGAAGGCCGACATTCCAAACCTGTTTGATTACAAATACCACAGGATGTTTGATTATGAGCCGCTGACTGCCGATGTGGCAGAGCGGGGAACTGTAGGCATTCCCAGAGTTCTGAATCTCTATGAAAACTACCCCTTCTGGGCTGTCTTTTTCAAAGAGCTGGGATTTCGGACTGTCCTCTCTCCCCAGTCTACACGAAAGCTCTACGAGCTGGGCATTGAGTCGATTCCCAGCGAGTCAGAATGTTATCCGGCCAAGCTGGTTCACGGCCATGTGGAATGGCTGATTAAGCAGGGGATTACATACATTTTTTATCCCTGCATTCCATACGAGAGAAATGAAACTCCGGAGGCTGGAAACCACTACAACTGTCCTATGGTCACTTCCTACGCAGAAAATATCAAAAACAACGTAGAGGAGCTTCATGGAGACAAAATCCTGTTCCGTAATCCGTTCATGGCCTTCACCAACAAGGAGGTACTCTCTGAAGCCCTTGTAAGAGAGTTTACAGAGCAGTTCCAGATTCCGGAGCAGGAGATCCTGGACGCAGCTGATAAGGCCTGGGCAGAGCTGATTGCTTCCAGAGAGGATATGAAGAGGAAAGGCGAGGAGACTCTGCGGTGGTTAAAGGAAAACAACCGCCACGGCATTGTGCTGGCAGGACGCCCCTACCATGTGGATCCGGAAATCAACCATGGAATTCCTGAACTGATTACTTCCTATGGTTTTGCCGTCCTGACAGAGGATTCTGTGTCCCACTTAGGGCATGTAGAACGGCCGCTGATCGTCACAGATCAGTGGATGTATCACTCCCGTCTCTACGCTGCCGCCAATTTTGTAAAGACACAGAAAAACCTTGATTTAATCCAGCTGAATTCCTTCGGCTGCGGACTGGACGCGGTAACGACGGATCAGGTAAACGATATTCTCACCCGCTCCGGCAAAATTTACACCTGCTTAAAAATCGACGAGGTCAATAACCTGGGGGCAGCCAGAATCAGAGTCCGCTCTCTGATCTCAGCCATCCGCGTCCGTGAAATGAAGCACTATGAAAAGCCTGTGGTATCAAGCGCCTACAACCGTGTCTTCTTTACAAAGGAGATGAAAAAGGACTACACGATTTTATGTCCTCAGATGTCTCCCATCCACTTCGATCTGGTGGAGGCGGCTATCCGAAGCTGCGGTTACCGGCTGGAGGTTCTTCAGAATTCTGACAGGACTGCCATTGACACAGGCCTCAAGTATGTCAATAACGATGCCTGCTATCCGTCCCTGATTGTAGTCGGACAGATTATGGACGCTTTGCTTTCAGGAAAGTACGATTTAAACCGCACGGCTATTATTATGTCCCAGACAGGAGGCGGCTGCCGGGCTTCCAATTACATTGGATTTATACGCCGTGCTCTGGAAAAGGCCGGAATGCCTCAGATTCCTGTTATCTCCCTGAATGCCAACGGCATGGAGACTAATCCAGGCTTCTCCTTCACTCTTCCTATGGTGATCAAAGCTTTACAGGCAGTTGTGTACGGCGATATCTTTATGAGAGTGCTCTATGCCACCCGCCCCTACGAGGCCAAGCCTGGAAGCGCCAACGCTCTGCACCAGAAGTGGAAGGAACGGTGTATCCAGTCCTTAAGCCGGAAAAAGCCGTCCATGAAGGAATTCGGAAATAATCTCAGAGCCATTATCTCTGATTTTGACTCTCTTCCCAGAAAAAATGTAGTGAAGCCGAAAGTGGGAATTGTGGGAGAGATTCTTGTAAAATTCTCTCCTCTGGCCAATAATCATGTGGTCGAGCTGCTGGAAGGCGAGGGAGCGGAGGCAGTTATGCCGGATCTCCTGGATTTCCTCCTCTACTGCTTCTACAATTCGAACTTTAAGGCTGAAAATCTGGGTGGAAAGAAGTCCACAGCCTGGCTCTGCAATGTTGGAATCCAGCTTCTGGAATACTTCCGCCGCACAGCCAGAAAAGAACTGGAAAAGAGCGTCCACTTTACGCCTCCTGCCCGCATTCACGATCTGGCCGCCATGGCTAAATCCTATGTGTCCCTGGGCAATCAGACTGGCGAGGGATGGTTCCTGACAGGTGAAATGCTGGAACTGATTCACAGTGGTACGAACAATATTATCTGCACCCAGCCTTTCGGCTGCCTGCCAAACCACATTGTAGGAAAAGGCGTGATTAAAGAGCTGAGGGCTTCCTATCCGGAAGCAAATATCATCGCTGTAGACTATGATCCCGGCGCCAGTGAAGTCAATCAGCTGAACCGGATTAAACTGATGTTAGCCACAGCCCAGAAGAATCTGGAAAGGGAACAGGCAAAGGAAACAGCCGCTTCCAGGGAAATGGCATAGTTCTTTTCCTTCTGTTTATGAATATTCTGTGAATATTTGATTACAATTTTTTTAATGACAAATATTCCTTCCTGTGATAGAATAAAGATAGATAGGAGGTTCTTACTATGGGTTTGAAAACTTTTGCCTGCGCTCTTGCGCTGACTCTTTCTTATACAGTTACAGCCTTTGGAGCTGAACCGCAGACTGCTCTGCAGACGCTCTCTTCCGACGTTGTGGAGGCCGCTTCCAATGAAGCAATCCCTATGACTGGCTCTAAAATTGTCACCGATGACTTTTCTTTTGTGGTTCCGGAGCGCTGGACTGGGAAATGTGTCGTACTCCCCACTGAACAGGGATTGGAAGTGTACGATCAGGATGATTATGAGAACGATGGATCTGGCTTTATGTTTTCCATCTCCGTTTACGGGGACGACAGCTACTCCTCTCTGGAGGATTACGTTGTTCTCGGATTCTGTGGAAGCGATACCTTTATTCTGGACACCTCTGAAGCTGATAAGAGCAAAAGCATGAAAAAGGGCTTGAAAGAACTTCAGGAAACTTTTGTTGCCTTTGCAGGAAGTGATAATTAGATTTGATTTTAACTTGATATTTAGCAGTTACACACTGTCAGGAAAACTCCCGACAGTGTGTTTTTTGTTTTCCATACTTTCTCAGACACCTTTTATTTCCCATTGATAAGCCGCAATCGCCTGAATAAGGTCCCGATTGGCCTGCTTAAAGGAATTTTCCTGCTGGAGATAGGAAACCTCCCCTTCGAGATAATCCTGCCTTGAGAGAAGACCTGACTGATATTTTGTCTGAAGCGCGCTGTAATTTTTCTTTGCCGCTTCATAGCTGTTTTCTGCTGCCCAAAAAGCCTGGCGTTTCGCAGTCATCTCACTGTAAAGCGTATCCATTTCCAGATTTTTCTGGCTTTTCGCCTCTGCTGTCTGACGTGATTTCAGCTCTGTTTCAGCGCTGCCTGACGAGGAGCTTCTTCTGAGAGCCTGAATCTCTGAATCACTGGTAACTGCCAGTTTTTTGTCATCATCCAGAACAACTGTATCAATAAAATCGGCATTGGCTGACGGAACCTCCCCAATCTCTGTCTCATCTGGATTTTTCCCTATTAAAAGAGCCAGCTGCGCCTTCATGGAGGATTCGCTTTTTTCTGCAGACTGAAGGGAAATCTGAGCGCTCAGAAGACTCTGTTCTGCTTCCAGGAGTTCCTGCTCTGTGATCATTCCCGCTTCTGCCATTGTCCTGGCCTTTTCACAGGAAGCCCTGGCGCTTTCCTCCTGTTTCTCTGCCAGCTGTCTCTGATCTCTCATCTGGTTGTAGCTGCACATTACTGTCTGAGCTGTCTTTACCATGGCGTTGACAGAGGATTGCAGAGATTTCGTTCCGCTCACCCCTGTCAGCTTTCTGATGGTGCGGTTCATCTGCGCCACAGAAACTCCCAGCTGGCTTTCATTCATCTGATACTGGGCAATCAGCTCTGCGCTTCCGTTCTCATCCTCCAGTTCCTCTGCATTTTCTTTCATCTCCTGCTTTGCAGATGAGAGGGCATCTAACGCCTCCTGATAAATTTCCAGATTAGTATCATACTGGCTGACTGCCGATTTCACAGCAGCGTTTCCGCGTTTCAGCAATTCCTCCAGTTCCTCATACTCTATCATAGAGTCTGCCAGTTCCTCCTCTGTAAAAGAAATGCTTTCCTCTTCTGTACCTTTTTCTCCTGCATTTTCCCCCAATCCCGGTCCCTCTGGCTCTGCCTCGTCCCCTTCCCCGGAGCGCAATAGTTCTGTCTCTGTCACTTCCGGAGACCTGGCCGCCTGAGCGGGAAAGGAGGCAGTCAGGGTAAGGAAAATCAGACTGCCTGTCAGCCATTTGCTGCGTATTTTCTGTTTTTTCTTCAATGAAACATTCCTCCTCGCTTTTTTAAGATCAGGAGATCGCTGCCAATCCAGCCACCGCCCAGTCGTATTCCAGTTTGGCAGAAAGAAGCTGATAAGCAGCTGTTTGTTTCGACGATTCAGCCGTTTCGCAGGCGCTGACGGCAGATTCCAGACTGCTGGAGCTGATAAGTCCGGCCTCCTGCTTCCTTTTGGCTGTTTCTAAAGACTGGCTCTGAAGAGACTGTGCCTTGACAGCCTGCTCATACTGTTTTTCCGCAAGGAGAAGATTTTGATAAGCCGCCGTTACATTAGAGCGGACGGCCTGGCGTCCGCTTGTCAGTTTTTCCCTGACTGATGCCTCTGTTGTGCTGGAATGTGCATTCTGAAGCTGCCTGCTCAGGATTTTCAAGTCATAATTGTTCTCCAGTGCCTGTTCGATATCTGTCTCCAGGCTGATAGCTGCTATGGCAGCAGTATCTGGCTCTGGAAGATTTCCTATTTCTACTGAATCTCCCTCATTCCATCCCAGCATAAGAATGAGGCTGGTTTTTGTCTCATTCAGGCTGCTTTCAGCGGAAGTAATTTCCGCTCTTACGTTCAGTACAGTCTGCTCTGCTGTCAGCACCTCAGACTGGACAGCCATTCCTGCTGCAAGCTTTCTCTTTATTAATTCCTCGCTTCTCTCCGCCTCCAGAAGCTCCTGCTCTAAGGACGACAGCTTCTCTGCACCGCTCCAATAGGAAATCATCAGAGATTGTGCCTGACTGACCAGCTTCTTTTCTGCCTGGGTATAACCCCATTTAATGGTATCTTCGTCCTCCACGCTGGCGTCTCCCGATTCCTTCAGGCTTTCTGCTCTCTGCTCATTACTGATGTAGGAGGCCAAATCTGATGCGTAGGAGGCAGAGTCCGGATCCAGGTCCGGCTGGCTGTCATAAATCTCCTCAGCTGCATCATAATACTCCTGGGTGATTTCGCTGCTGTCTTTCCCCTGATAATCTTTATAGCTGATTTCATTCTGCCTTACCGTAGTATTGTATTCATGGATCCGCTTGTCAATCTCTGTAAACTCCAGTTTATTGTCACGGATCGCAGCCCACTCCTCCTCTGTATAAGCAAAAGGGGGGCTGGCTGCCCAGGCCTGAAGCGGAGCGAAGGTATCTAAAACCGCCATCCATCCTGCCGCCAGAACTGCCATTTTCCTTATCCGCCATTTTCTCATTGTCATTTCACTCCTTCTGCTTTTTAGTCTACATCCCAGTCCTCGCTGAGCTCCTTGGGCTTCCGGTTCATCAGTCCATAGTACACCGGCAGCATAAACAGAGCTACAAACAGACCTACTGTCAGACCTCCTATATCTACTACTGCCAGGCCCTGGGTTGTAGAACCGCTGCTTCCCATAGCGGCGGCCATTGGAAGCATTCCCAGAATGGTTGTAAGACTTGTCATCAGCATTGGACGCAGACGGGTAGCCCCGGCTTCTATCATAGCTATTTCCATATCCATATCCATCCGGTACTGGTTTACTGTATCTACATAAAGAATTCCATTATTGACAACCGTTCCCACCAGAATCAGAAATCCAAGAATGGAAGTCATGCTCATGGACACTCCTGTCAGCTTCAAAAATCCAAATGAGCCAATCAGACTGAATGGGATGGTTGTCATGACCATAAACGAAAACTTCACTGATTCAAACTGGGCCGCCATAACGACAAAAATCAAGAATACTGCCACTGCAATGGCCTGGTACAGGGAAGAGAACTCTTCATTCATCATACGGTTCATACTGTTGGTTCCCTTTTTTATGGTTCCTGTCAGATTAGGGGCAATCACCTCACTGTCTATCTGAGCTGATGTATCCTCACCTGTGTATTCTCCGGTAATCGTTACTTTAAATGCTTTGTCCTCCCTGCTGATGGAAGACGGACTGTCCTTATACACAATATCTGCTACGTCTGTCAGGGCTGTGGCCGTTCCGTCTCCCGCTGTCAGAATTATATTTTTCATCTGATCAATGGTCGCATACTCTCCTTCCGGAAACTCCACCTTTACGTCAAGATCCTCTCCGTCTACAGTCAATGTTGCCGCTGTCATTCCACTGAGCGTCTGATTCACAGCAGAGCCGATGGAAGAGGCTGTCAGCCCTTTTTTGCTGGCCATAAGCGGATCTACGTCAATGGATACAATGGGAGCGTTATTTTCAAAGGAAGAATGTATGTTGATCACATCGTCACGGCTGATTAGTTCTGACACAATCTTATCGCTCAGTTCTTTCAGGTCTTCGTAGTCCGTTCCTGTCAGAATTGTCTCATATCCCCGCGTTCTCTGCATAAAACTCATAGAACTGCCTGCTGTGACCTCTACGCTGACATTTTCAATGTCAGACAGTTCCTGCTGCCACTGTTCTGCCAGCTGATCCGTATCCTCTGTTCTGTCGTCTTTCAGATACGCTGTGACTGAACCGCTCTGATTCTGATAGCGAAGCATATACGAGTCTACATTTTCATCCGAAGATACCACTTCCTCAATCCTGGCCAGGGCATCGTCTGTCTTCTCCTCAAGCAGTCCAGGACGCGTCTCTATCTCGATGCTGATCTGGCCTGTATCATCTGCAGTGATCAGCTCTGTCCTCATTCCAGACGCCAGATAAAATGTCGCTGCCAGCATTGCTGCCGAGACGGCCATTACCCGCCCCTTATGGCGGAGCAGCTTTTTCATGACTCTTCTGTAGAAGTTCTGAAGGCGTT
>CAUCIO010000102.1 GCA_958442925.1 uncultured Clostridium sp.
CCTGATGTTCAAGACCTTCCAGGGCGTAACAGAGGATGCTAAGAATACAGTATATTTAAGACCTGAGACTGCCCAGGGTATTTTCGTGAATTTCAAGAATGTTCAGAGAACATCCAGAAAGAAAATCCCGTTCGGAATCGGCCAGATTGGAAAATCCTTCCGTAATGAGATTACCCCTGGAAACTTTACCTTCCGTACCAGAGAGTTTGAGCAGATGGAGTTAGAGTTCTTCTGCGAGCCTGGCACTGACTTAGAGTGGTTTGCATACTGGAAGCAGTTCTGTATTGACTGGCTGCAGAACCTGGGCATTAAGCCTGATGAGATGCGCGCCCGCGATCATTCTCCGGAGGAGCTGTGCTTCTACAGCAAGGCTACCACAGACCTGGAATTCCTCTTCCCGTTCGGCTGGGGCGAGCTTTGGGGAATCGCAGACAGAACGGATTACGATCTGACACAGCACCAGAACGTATCCGGACAGGATATGACCTACTTTGACGATGAGAAGAAGGAAAAATATATTCCTTATGTCATTGAGCCGTCTCTGGGAGCTGACCGTGTGACTCTGGCATTCCTCTGCGCTGCTTATGATGAAGAGGAGATCGGTGAGGGAGATGTGAGAACAGTTCTTCATTTCCATCCGGCTATCGCTCCTGTTAAGGTAGGCGTGCTTCCGCTGTCCAAGAAGTTAAATGAGGGCGCTGAGAAGGTTTACGCAGAGCTTTCCAAGTATTATAACTGCGAATTTGACGACAGAGGAAATATCGGAAAGAGATACAGAAGACAGGACGAAATCGGAACTCCGTTCTGTGTTACCTATGATTTCGACTCTGAAACAGACGGCGCAGTTACAGTCCGTGACCGCGATACTATGGAGCAGGTGAGAGTGCCGATTACAGAGCTTAAGAGCTACCTGGAGGATAAATTCCGCTTCTAGGCGCTGAGGAGCAGAGAGCCTTAAAGACAGAAAACCGGACAGACAAAGGGTCTGCCGCCTTACGATAACAGATCGGAAAGGAGGCAGACCCTGTTTATTTTTCCAGATTTTTACATAAAAAAGGATGTGGATTTTACAAAAAAGGAGTAAGATAGAAAAGGATTCAGGGAGGCCTGAAGACGAAAGCAGCCGCAGAGATGAGAGGGGGAAGCTGGATTTCCGTTTTCTGTCGCTGGTAATGGGAAGATGCATCAGATATATGCCCAGATTTCATGGATTGTTTAATTTGAAAAATCAGAAGCTGGTTAGAAACCAGTTAGAAATAAAAACCGCCCCGGCCGGACGATGTCGTCTGACTGGAGCGGTTTTCGTATTATTGTTAAGCTTTCTGATCCAGATCCCGAAGGGCTTTACGAAACTGGAATGTAAACAGAATGGCTGTGAAAGTTACAGCCAGAGTATCTGCAATGGGCTCTGACAGATAAACGGCTTTCGTTTGATCCATAGGCAGAATACGCGGCAGCAGATAGATCAGAGGAATCAGAAGGACAAATTTCCTTACGACTGCTACGGTGATGGACGCCTTGGCATTTCCCAGGGAGGTAAAAGTCATCTGGCAGGCCATCTGGATGCCGAACAGGAACATAACCGCCATGTAGATTCGAAGAGCCATGGCAGAGAATTCCACTAAATGGGGATCCGAGGTGAAAATACCGGCGAATCCGGCAGGGAACAGCATGATTCCTCCCCACAGGAGGCAGGAATAGAGGAGGCTGTTCTTTAGGAGAAGGAAATAGGCCTTTTTAACACGGCCTTTATTTCCTGCACCGTAGTTGTAGCTGATGATGGGCTGGGCTCCCTGTCCCAGACCCTGCAGAGGCAGCATGGCGAACTGCATCACGCTGGTGAGGATAGTCATGGCTCCCACCGCAATATCTCCTCCGTAAGTCAGCAGAGAAGAGTTAAAGCAGACGGAAATAACGCTTTCGCTGGACTGCATAATAAAGGTAGCCAGCCCCAGGGCCATGCAGGGCAGAAATACCTTCGGGCTCAGGCGCATGTATCTGGCCTGGATGCGCAGAACGGTTTTCTTTCCCAGGAGGAAGGAGAGCACCCAGATGCAGGAAGCCGCCTGGGAGAGTACGGTGGCAGCCGCAGCTCCGCGGACACCCATTCCCAGGCCGAAGATGAAGATGGGATCCAGCACAATATTCAGCACAGCTCCAATGAGAACAGACAGCATTCCGGTTTTGGCAAAGCCCTGGGCAGTGATAAAGGCGTTCATGCCCAGAGTGAGCTGGACGAAGATGGTTCCCATGGCATAGATATTCATGTAGCTGACCGCATAGCTGATAGTATTTTCGCTGGCGCCGAAAGCCATGAGAAAATCACGGTTCCAGATGAACAGCACAGCAGTCAGCACAGCTGACGCGAGAATCTGGAGGCAGAAGCAGTTTCCCAGAATGTGTTCTGCAGATTTCTGATCTCCGCGTCCCATAGCGATAGAGGCTCTGGGAGCGCCGCCGCTGCTGATTAAGGCTGCAAAGGCAGATACAATCATAATGATAGGCATACAGACGCCGACTCCTGTCAGGGCCATAGAACCTTCTCCCGGAATATGGCCGATATAAATACGGTCCACGATGTTGTAAAGCATGTTGATAAGCTGGGCAGCTACAGTGGGAAGAGCCAGATTGCGAAGCAGCTTTCCCACAGGTTCTGTTCCCAGAAAATCTTTATTTTCTGTCATGTACGGTTCCCTCCTTTAAATTGAAACGATTCGATTTATCCTTAGTATGTCCTGTTTTCTCCTCAAGCCCGGCCAGAGCATTGTCAAAGAGCCTGGAATTGAGGGACTGAAACAGAGAAAGCTCATCCTCTGAAAATCCGGAAAAAAGCCGGGTCTGAAACGCCAGGCGGGCGTTTCCAATTTCTTCCAGAATGTCCTGCGCGGCTTCTGTTACATGCAGGTGGCTTTTCCGCCGATCATCCGGATCCCGCTGCCGGCTGAGAAGTCCCCGCTTACAGAGATTTTCTGCAGCCTGGGAAACATTGCCCTTTTTAAACATGCGAAGCTCTACAATATCGCTGGCTGTGTCCAGACCGGGATTGTTGTGCAGAAATGCCAGGATTTCCGTTTCCATATGGGAAAGCTCGAAACGGTTTTCCACCGGCTTCATGGAGAACTCATAAAATTTGACAATCCGGCGGAGCCCTAAAAGCAGTTCAGTGCGGCTTTTCATAGTATGTCCTCCTTGAAAAAAAGTTTTTTTTAGAACTATTTTCCTGCCACATATTGTACCTTTTTTAAGAAAAATGTCAAGAGAAAATACAGGAGGGAATAAAAAGAGGAAACAGGTGACAGAATGGAACAGTTGAGATAGAATAGAGGGCGTGCCCTGGAATGTTCCAGGACAGAAGAATACGAAAACAAAAGAGTAAGAAATACTCAAAAAGGATGAAAGGATGACTTGAGTGATGGGACAGAATACTGCAAATCTTCTGGAGGATCCAATTAAGACGCTGTACGGAAAATACCTGCTTCCGTCTATCAGCGCCACGCTGGTGACTTCCATTTATATTTTAGCTGACACGATGATGGTTGGCCGTGGCGTGGGAGCGGTAGGAATTGCAGCTTTAAACCTGCTGCTACCGGTGTTCAGCCTGTTTTTTGGAACGGGAATGATGTTCGGCGTAGGAGGAAGCGTCCTCTTTTCCATTTCCAGAGGCAGACAGGAGGAAACCATGTGCCGCCGGTATTTTACGGCAGCCCTTATGCTGGCTCTGTTAGTGGGAGCTTTTTATGGAACGGCTTTCCAGATCTGGTTTGAACCGGTGACAGCGTTTTTAGGACGAAATGAGAGCATGGACCTGTTTGTGCGCCAGTATGGACGGATTCTGATTGCCGGAGCGCCGATTTTTGTCTGCTCCTCCTTTTTCCAGGCCTTTGTCCGCAATGACAAAGAGCCTAAGAGGGCCATGGCTGCGGTGATTGCCGGAGGAGTGTCCAACGTAATTTTAGATTATGTATTTATTTTTCCGATGGGAATGGGCATGGCGGGAGCCGCTGCGGCCACTGTGATCGGCTCTCTGATTACTGTTGTGATTCTCCTGACACATTTCGTTTCTCCAGCCAATACCTTAAAGCTCACCAGGCGCTTTGGCCTCCGCGAGATGAGGGCGTCGGCAGTGAATGGCGCTTCCAGCTTTCTGGTGGAGATGACAGGCGGAATTGTTATTTTTTTATTTAACAGACAGCTGTTAAGCTATGTGGGAGATCTGGGAGTGGTTGTGTATGGAATTGTGTCAAACAGCGCTCTCATTGCCGCCTCCATTTTTAACGGAATTTCCCAGGCGGCCCAGCCGGTCATGGCGATTAATTTTGGAGCCGGAAAGAGGGAACGGGTGGAGGAGACCAGGCGCCGGGCCTTAAAGACAGCGGCAGCGGCAGGCATTTTATTTACTGCCATCGGACTTTTCTGCCCCCAGGTTCTGGTATACGCGTTTGTAGAGCCTACAGAGGAGATTATAGCCATGGGAGTGACGGCAGTCCGCATTTATTTTCTGTCCTTTCTGGCTGCGGGAGCCAATGTTTTGTTCGCCACTTATTTCCAGTCTGTGCTGAAACCGGGATTTGCCATGGCCATTTGTATGCTGAGAGGAATCATATTAAATGGGGCGTTTGTTTTCCTGCTTCCCATGTTTTTTGGGGTGAATGGAATCTGGGCTGCCATGACAGCCACAGAGTGTCTGACTCTTCTGTGCGCGTTGATCATGCTGAAAGAGGGAAGAAAAACTGCATAAATTGGAAAGATTTGCAGAAACCCCCTTTACTAGTTCCAAGATTATGTTATAATATTCACGAAGGCGGAAGAATCATGGGCAAATGCCTGAAAATCGTCTCCGCCGCAGTCACAATCTGTTTTACAATTCAGCGGGTATTCCCGCAAAACAATAGGAGGAAAACAACTTATGGCAAACAAGTGGGTTTATTTGTTCAGCGAAGGCGATGCAACCATGAGAAACCTGTTAGGTGGTAAGGGCGCTAACCTTGCGGAGATGACAAAATTAGGCCTTCCGGTTCCGCAGGGCTTCACAATCACTACAGAGGCCTGCACACAGTACTACGAGGACGGCAGAAAGATCAACGATGAGATCATGGGTCAGATCATGGATCACATTTCCAAGATGGAGGAGATCACAGGAAAGAAATTCGGTGATAAGGAAAATCCTCTCCTCGTTTCCGTTCGTTCCGGTGCTAGAGCTTCCATGCCAGGTATGATGGATACAATCTTAAACCTCGGTTTAAACGAGGAAGTAGTAGAGGTTCTGGCTAATAAGTCCGGCAACCCACGCTGGGCTTGGGACTGCTACAGAAGATTCATCCAGATGTTCTCCGACGTAGTTATGGAAGTAGGTAAGAAATACTTCGAGGAATTAATTGATAAGATGAAAGCAGAGAAGGGCGTTACACAGGACGTAGAGCTCACTGCTGATGATTTAAAGGAGCTGGCTAACCAGTTCAAGGCTGAGTACAAAGAGAAGATCGGCGAGGACTTCCCAACTGATCCGAAGACTCAGTTAATGGAGGCTGTTAAGGCTGTATTCCGTTCCTGGGACAACCCACGTGCCAATGTATACCGTCGTGACAACGATATCCCATACTCCTGGGGTACTGCTGTAAACGTACAGATGATGGCATTCGGAAACATGGGCGAGACTTCCGGTACAGGTGTTGCTTTCACACGTGACCCAGCTACAGGCGAGAAGCATCTGATGGGCGAGTTCTTAATGAACGCTCAGGGCGAGGACGTAGTTGCAGGTGTCCGCACACCTCAGAAGATCGACCAGTTAAAGGAGGTTATGCCGGAGGTTTACGAGCAGTTCGTAGGCATCTGCCATACTCTTGAGAACCACTACAGAGATATGCAGGATATGGAGTTCACTATCGAGGATAAGAAGCTCTATATGCTCCAGACACGTAACGGTAAGAGAACAGCTAAGGCTGCCTTAAAGATTGCCTGCGATTTAGTAGACGAGGGCATGATCACAGAGGAGAAGGCTGTTACCATGATCGACCCGAGAAACCTGGATACACTGCTTCACCCACAGTTCGACGCTAAGGCATTAAAGGAGGCTGCTCCGGTTGCTCAGGCATTAGCTGCATCTCCAGGCGCTGCATGCGGTAAGATTGTCTTCACAGCTGAGGACGCTAAGGAGTGGGCATTAAAGGGCGAGAAGGTAGTTCTGGTTCGTCTTGAGACATCCCCAGAGGATATTGAGGGTATGAAGGCTGCTCAGGGTATCTTAACAGTCCGCGGCGGTATGACATCCCACGCAGCAGTAGTTGCACGTGGTATGGGTACCTGCTGTGTATCCGGCTGCTCCGAGATCGCTATGGACGAGGCTAACAAGAAGTTCGTTCTGGCTGGCAAAGAGTACCATGAGGGAGACTGGTTATCTATCGACGGTTCCACAGGTAAGATCTACGACGGCGTTATCCCGACTGTAGACGCTTCCATCGTTGGTGAGTTCGGAAGAATCATGGCTTGGGCTGACAAGTACAGAAGATTAAAAGTTCGTACAAACGCTGATACACCGGCTGACGCTAAGAAGGCTCGTGAGTTAGGCGCTGAGGGTATCGGTCTCTGCCGTACAGAGCATATGTTCTTCGAGGGCGACAGAATCGATGCATTCCGTGAGATGATCTGCTCCGATACAGTAGAGGAGAGAGAGGCAGCTCTTGAGAAGATCCTTCCGGTACAGCAGGGAGACTTCGAGAAGTTATACGAGGCTCTTGAGGGCAACCCAGTTACTATCCGTTTCCTGGATCCGCCGTTACATGAGTTCGTTCCTACAGAGGAAGAGGATATCAAGAAGCTGGCTGACGCTCAGGGCAAGACAGTTGAGCAGATTAAGACAATCATCGACTCCTTACATGAGTTCAACCCGATGATGGGTCACCGCGGATGCCGTCTGGCAGTGACATATCCAGAGATTGCAAAGATGCAGACAAAGGCTGTTATCCGCGCAGCTATCAACGTACAGAAGGCACATGCTGACTGGACTGTTAAGCCGGAGATCATGATTCCGCTTGTAGGCGATGTAAAAGAGTTAAAGTATGTTAAGAAGGCAGTTGTTGAGACTGCAGACGCTGAGATCGCAGCAGCAGGCGTTGATCTGAAGTACGAGGTTGGTACTATGATCGAGATCCCGAGAGCATGCGTAACAGCTGACGAGATCGCAAAAGAGGCTGAGTTCTTCTGCTTCGGTACAAACGACCTGACACAGATGACATACGGCTTCTCCCGTGACGACGCTGGCAAGTTCTTAAACGCTTACTATGACGCTAAGATCTTCGAGAACGATCCATTCGCTAAGCTGGATCAGGACGGCGTAGGCAAGCTGATGGAGATGGCTATTAAGTTAGGTAAGCCGGTTCGTCCGGAGCTCCACGTAGGTATCTGCGGCGAGCACGGCGGAGATCCGTCTTCCGTAGAGTTCTGTCACAAGATTGGTCTGGACTATGTGTCCTGTTCACCATTCCGTGTTCCGATTGCAAGACTGGCAGCAGCTCAGGCAGCTCTGAACAACAAATAAGATCAAATAAGATTCAGTCCTCTGTGAAGCAGATGTGACTTGAACGGAGAAAAGAGGGGCTGTCGCACTAAGTAATTAGTGCGTAGCTCCTTTTCTAGTGCAAA
>CAUCIO010000103.1 GCA_958442925.1 uncultured Clostridium sp.
TTTTTTATGCAGGAGAGAATGAAAGTATTTGAGGATAAGATGGAGAAATCCTATGACGCATTATTAAATGAGTTCAGCTCCATCCGCGCAGGACGTGCCAATCCGCATGTATTAGATAAATTAAAGGTAGATTACTACGGAGCGCCGACACCGCTTCAGCAGGTTGCTAATATCTCTGTTCCGGAGCCGAGAATGATTCAGATTCAGCCATGGGAGAAGAGTCTGATCAAAGCCATTGAGAAGGCAATTCTGACTTCTGATCTGGGCATTAACCCAAACAATGACGGTTCTATTATCCGCCTGATTTTCCCGGAGCTTACAGAGGAGCGCAGAAAAGAGCTGGCTAAGGATGTAAAAAAGAAGGGTGAGGGCGCTAAGGTTGCTGTGAGAAATATCCGTCGTGACGCCAATGATACCTTTAAGAAGCTGGAGAAAGCCAACGAGATTTCTGAGGACGATTTATCAGATGCAGAGGAGAAAATCCAGAAGCTGACCGATAAGATGATCGACAAAATCGACAAGGCTGTTGACACTAAGACAAAAGAGATCATGACAGTATAAAATTTACCGGGGCAGGAACTCCTGCCCCTTATTTTTCGTGGTGGGAGGATATGATGGAAACAGATACTTCTAAAATGGTAATTCCGGCTCATGTGGCTCTTATTCTCGATGGAAACGGAAGATGGGCGAAAAAGAGAGGCCTTCCCAGAACAGCCGGACATAAGCAGGGCTGTATTACGGTGGAGAAAACAGTAGAGGATGCTGCCAGGCTTGGAATCAGGTATCTGACTGTTTATGGATTCTCTACAGAGAACTGGAAGCGGTCTGTGGAGGAAGTCAGCGCCCTGATGCAGCTGTTCCGTTACTACTTAAAAAGACTTTTAAAAATTGCCAAGGCAAATAATGTCCGTGTTAAAATGATTGGAGACAGAACACGTTTTGACAGCGATATTATTGAGGGCATTAACCGGCTGGAGCAGGAGACGGCAGCCAATACCGGGATGACTTTTGTCATTGCCGTGAATTACGGCGGCCGTGATGAAATTCGCCGGGCAGTCAGCCGCATGATGCGGGATGCCCAGGCAGGTATTCTCAGCCCGGATCAGGTGACAGAGGATACGGTGGATTCTTATCTGGATACGGCGGGAATTCCGGATCCGGATCTTTTAATCCGCACCAGTGGAGAAATCCGCCTGTCTAATTATCTGCTCTGGCAGCTGGCTTACAGCGAAATTTATATTACTGACTGCCTGTGGCCAGATTTTAACCGGGATGAGCTGGTAAAGGCCATTGCCCAGTACAACAAAAGAGAACGGCGGTTCGGCGGAGCGAAGTAGCAGAGAGGGGGAAGTGTCATGTTTACAACCAGACTGATCAGCGGAATTGTGCTTGTAATTCTGGCTATTTTAATTGTCGGAACTGGCGGAACCCTTCTGTTTGCCGTTACGGCAGCCCTGTCTCTGATTGGAATGTTTGAGCTGTACCGGGTGGTGCAGATAGAAAAAAAGGCTCCTGGCATTGCCGGGTATGCAGCCGGGATTTTTTATTATGGCCTTTTGTGGTTTCACAAAGAGGAATATATTGTACTGATGGCCATTATGGCTCTTATGGTGCTGATGGCTATCTATGTAGTTACCTTTCCCCACTATAAGACGGAACAGGTAACCGTAGCGTTTTTTGGTATTTTTTACCTGGCTGTCATGCTGTCCTACCTGTATCAGGTACGCTCCATGGCTGATGGAAAATACCTGGTATGGCTGATCGTTTTAAGCTCCTGGGGCTGCGATACCTTTGCCTACTGTGCCGGAAAAATGTTTGGAAAACATAAGCTGACACCTGTGCTGAGCCCGAAAAAGACGGTAGAAGGCGCAGTGGGAGGCGTGCTGGGAGCTGCTCTTCTGGGAATGATTTTCGGCGCTTTATTCGGCGGACAGATGGAGGAAATCGTAAGTCCTGCTGTTCTCTGCGCCATAGCCTGTGCTATAGCGGCAGTGATTTCACAGATCGGAGATCTGGCTGCTTCTGCCATTAAGAGAAATCATGATGTGAAAGATTATGGCCGTCTGATTCCAGGCCATGGAGGTGTGCTGGATCGGTTTGACAGCATGATTTTTACAGCTCCGGCCATTTTCTTTGCCCTGACGCTGTTAGGCTAGAATCCTACAAGAACTTAAACGGGAGTTTGATACATAATTTTTCAGAATACGGAGGAAGACATGAAGAAAATTGCAATTCTGGGTTCCACCGGTTCCATCGGAACACAAACACTGGAAGTGGTGAGAAATAACGGTGACATTGAGGTGACAGCTCTGGCAGCGGGAAAAAATATTACGCTTCTGGAACAGCAGATCCGGGAATTCCGGCCAAAGCTTGCGGCTGTGTGGGATGAGGCAGATGCAAAAACGCTGAAGAATGCAGTAAGGGATCTGGACGTTCAGATCCGGTCCGGAATGGATGGCCTGATTGACGTCTGCACAGAACCGTCTGCTGAGATTGTGGTGACGGCTATTGTGGGAATGATTGGAATCCGCCCGACCATTGCAGCCATGAAAGCAGGAAAGGATATTGCTCTGGCAAACAAGGAAACCCTTGTAACAGCCGGACATATTATTATGCCGTTAGCAGAACAGACTGGAGTGAAGATTCTGCCGGTAGACAGTGAACACAGCGCGATTTTCCAGTGCTTAAATGGAGAAACACATAATAAAATACATAAGATTCTTCTGACTGCTTCTGGCGGCCCCTTCCGTGGAAGGACGAGAGAGCAGATGAAGGAGATTCAGGTGGAGGATGCACTGAAGCATCCTAACTGGACTATGGGCAGAAAAATTACCATTGACAGCTCCACTATGGTCAATAAGGGACTGGAAGTGATGGAGGCCAGGTGGCTGTTTGGAGTGTCTATGGATCAGGTGCAGGTGGTAGTTCAGCCCCAGAGTGTAATTCATTCCATGGTAGAATTCGAGGACGGAGCTGTGATTGCTCAGCTGGGCACCCCGGATATGAAGCTTCCTATTCAATATGCACTGTACTACCCTGAGAGAAGATTTCTGCCTGGAGAGCGGTTAGATTTTACGAAACCTGGGCAGATTACCTTTGAGGCGCCTGATTATGAAAATTTCCGCGGCCTGGCTCTGGCCAGAGAAGCGGGAAAGCGGGGCGGCTCGCTGCCGACTGTGTTTAACGCAGCTAATGAACTGGCAGTAGCAGCATTTTTAGACAGAAAAATCAGCTATCTGGCGATTACAGATATGATTGAAGCTGCTATGGATCATCACAAAGTAATTGAAAATCCTTCTGTGGAGCAGATTTTAGGCGCAGAGCAGGAAACCTATGAATATTTGAGACATCATTTTGTATAAACCATAATAAAAGAGAGGACAGGTGGTAGATTGTTAAGTTTGCTTGCGGCGATTCTGGTATTCGGACTGATTATTCTGTTCCATGAATTTGGCCATTTTCTATTTGCAAAGCTGGGGGGAATCTGCGTTTTGGAGTTTTCTCTTGGAATGGGGCCAAGACTGCTCAGCTTTAAGAGAGGGGATACCAGATATTCGCTGAAGCTTCTGCCTTTCGGCGGATCCTGTATGATGCTGGGAGAGGATGAGGAACCCATCTCTTCTGAAGATGAAACAGATCCGGCAGAGAGCGCGCTGGAGTCGGATATCCGGCAGACAGAGCAGGAGGGTGGAATCCCCATCCGGTATGCGCCGGACGGCACGCCGGTGAGAGGCCTGGCTTTCCACGAGGCATCTGTGTTCACCCGTTTTCTTACCATTGCGGCGGGACCAGTATTTAACTTTATCCTGGCTCTCGCCTGCGGAATTGCCGTGGTGGCTTATGCGGGATGCCAGCCGCCGGAAATTTTCAAGGTTCAGGAAGGTTCTCCGGCAGCAGAGGCAGGCCTTCAGCCGGGGGATGTAATTACCAGGATCAACGGAAAAAAAGTGCATCTCTATCAGGAGGTGGCCATGCAGAACACCTTCCATCCCGGCGAAACCATGAATCTGGAGTACAGAAGAGGAGAGGAACTCCACAAAACGACAGTAACTCCGGCTTACTCTGAGGCAGAAGGAAGTTATCTGATGGGCATTGCCGGTGGAATTCCCAGAGCGCCAAAATCTCTGTTTGAGACGGTTCAGTACAGTGTCTATGAATTCCGCTACCTGGTAAATCTGACGTTCCAGAGCCTGAAAATGCTGGTTACCGGCCAGGTATCCAGAAAGGATGTGGCAGGCCCGGTGGGCATTGTGGTCATGATTGACAAGACAGTGGAGGAGAGCAGCAGCTATGGAATCATGACTGTTCTGATTACCCTGGCCAATATGTGCCTGGTTTTAAGTGCCAATCTGGGTATCATGAATCTGCTTCCCATTCCTGCGCTGGACGGAGGACGCCTTGTCTTTATCCTGATTGAGGCGGTTCGGGGAAAGCCTGTGGATCCGGAAAAAGAAGGCATGATTCACATGGCAGGCATGGCAGTTCTCATGGTGCTGATGGTTGTGATCTTATTTAATGATATTGCAAATCTGTTGTGATCGGAGGAATCTATTATGACATACAGAGCTTCAACGAAACCAGTTCAAATCGGAAACCGCATCATCGGCGGCGGAAATCCTGTTTTGATTCAGTCTATGTGCAATACAAAGACCGAGGACAGTGCATCTACGATTGCCCAGATTCTGGAACTGGAGCGGGCTGGCTGTGATATTATCCGGGTAGCTGTTCCTACTATGGAGGCGGCGGAAAGCCTGAAAGCCATCAAAAAAGCTATCCACATTCCTTTAGTAGCTGATATTCATTTCGACTACCGTCTGGCTATCGCAGCCATTGAATGCGGAGCTGATAAAATCAGGATTAACCCTGGAAACATCGGTTCTGAAGAACGGGTACAGGCGGTTGTGGATAAGGCGAAAGAATACGGAGTCCCTATCCGGGTAGGCGTCAACAGCGGTTCCCTGGAGAAGCATCTGATTGAAAAGTACGGCGGTGTGACGGCAGAGGGAATTGTGGAGAGCGCTCTTGACAAGGCGGCTTTAATTGAGCGTATGGGATATGACAATCTGGTGCTCAGCATCAAGTCGTCAGACGTTCTGATGTGCGTCAAAGCCCATGAGCTGATTGCCAGACAGACGCCTTATCCGCTTCATGTGGGAATCACAGAGGCCGGAACTGTGCTTTCTGGAAATATTAAATCTGCCATCGGCCTGGGACTGATTTTAAATCAGGGCATCGGAGATACTATCCGTGTTTCCCTGACAGGAAATCCTGTGGAAGAAGTCAAATCCGCCAAGCTGATTTTAAAAACCCTGGGCCTCCGAACAGGCGGTGTGGAGGTGGTTTCCTGCCCTACCTGCGGACGAACCCAGATCGATCTGATTGGTCTTGCAAACCAGGTGGAAAACATGGTGCAGGAATACCCGCTGGACATTAAGGTAGCGGTTATGGGCTGTGTCGTCAATGGCCCTGGAGAGGCCAGAGAGGCAGATCTTGGCATTGCCGGAGGAATCGGAGAGGGGCTTCTTTTCAAGAAGGGACAGATCATCCGCAAGGTTCCTGAGGCAGAACTGTTAAACGCCCTGAAGGCAGAGCTGGATCAAATGCTTGTGGATGCAGGTGAGAAGGAATGAAGCCTTTCTTAGAAGTGTTTCCTGATTTACATATTACAGATAACCTGCGAGAGCTTTTAGAACTGGTGGAGGTGGAACGTGTCACCGCCTCCAGGGACAGAAGCTCTATTCGTGTTTATATTGTATGTCCCAGACTGATCCACAAGCAGAATATTTACGGGCTGGAAAAGGGAATCAAGGATCAGCTTTTTCCAGGCAAGAGAGTTACTATTAAAATCCAGGAAAAGTTTAAACTATCCGGCCAGTACACTCCAAAGAAGCTTCTGATGGTCTATAAAGACAGTATTTTAATGGAGCTGAAAAATTACAGTATTCTTCTTTACAACATGTTCCGCAAGGCGGAGTGCAGTTTTCCGAAACAGGATGTGATGGAGATGATTCTGGAAGATACCATGATCGCCAGGGACAAGACGTTTGAGCTTAAACGGGTGCTGGAAAAGATCTTTACGGAGCGGTGCGGCCTGCCTCTGGAAATCCATGAGGAGTACCAAATTCCTCAGAAAAAAACACTGGATACGGGCTGCAGCGCTTACCTTGATGCCGTGGCGGCTTCGGGAGATGCAGTTGCCGGAGCAGAGGAAGAGACAGTGCCGTTTTATGACGGGACTGTTTATGCTCCACCGGCTGAGCCAGAAAGAACGGCCGGCCAGCTGAAAGCAGCAGTTCCCGCAGCAGAGGGGAAAACTGCCAGGAAAGCAGTAAAGCAGGACTTTGGCAAAAAAGAATTCAAAAAGAGAGAATCCGGCCGCTTCGGAGGATACCGCCGTTCAGAGGATCCGGATGTGCTTTATGGCCGGGGGTTTGACGATGAAACTGTGGAAATTCACCAGATCGAAGGCGAGATTGGAGAGGTGGCGATCCGCGGAAAGATCCTGACCTGCGAAGTCAGAGAACTGAGAAGCGGAAAACAGCTGTTTATTTTCACTATCACTGATTTTACTGATACCATTGGAGTGAAAATCTTCGCCAAGGAGGAGGCAGTTGACGATTTGAAAGCTGCCACAGCTCCAGGGCAGTTCGTCCGGTTAAAAGGCGTGGCCAACATAGATCGCTTTGATGGGGAGCTGACTCTGGGATCGGTTGTAGGAATCAAGAAATGTGAGGATTTTACGGGAAAACGCATGGATAACAGCCCGGTAAAACGGGTAGAACTCCACTGCCATACGAAAATGAGCGATATGGACGGCGTTTCTGAAGTAAAGGATCTGATTAAACGGGCAAAAAAATGGGGAATGGACGCTATCGCAGTGACGGATCACGGCTGTGTCCAGGCCTTTCCTGACGCCAACCATGCAGTGGAAAAGGGAGACGGCTTTAAGGTTCTCTACGGAGTAGAGGGCTATCTGGTAGATGACATGAAACAGCTGGCAGAGGATGAAAAGTGGCAGTCTCTGGATCATACCTGCGTTGTGTTTGATATTGAGACCACTGGCTTCAGCCCTCTAAAAAATAAAATAATTGAAATTGGTGCAGTAAAAGTGGAAAACGGAAAAATTACAGACAAATTTTCCACCTTTGTCAATCCAGAGGTTCCGATCCCCTTTGAGATCGAACGACTGACCAGCATCAGCGACAACATGGTGTTACATGCGCCTACCATTGAACAGGTGCTGCCTGAATTTCTGGAATTCTGCAAAGATGCGGTTATGGTGGCCCATAATGCTTCCTTTGACATGAGCTTTATGAAGCATAATGCCATGCTTCAGGGAAAGAGCTTTGAGCCTACGATTCTGGATACGGTTTCCATGGCTCGTTTCCTCCTGCCTAATCTTCACCGGTTTAAGCTGGATACCGTTGCCAAGGAATTAAAAATTTCCCTGGAAAACCACCACCGGGCAGTAGACGACGCGGGGGCCACAGCAGAAATTTTCGTGAAATTCGTGGAAATGTTAAAACAGCGGGGCATTGAAAATCTGACTCAGCTAAACGAGCACAGCCGGATGAGCGTGGAGACCATCCGGAAAATGCCGACTAACCACATTATTATTCTGGCGAAAA
>CAUCIO010000104.1 GCA_958442925.1 uncultured Clostridium sp.
TGACGCATTTGCCAGAATGGAGGAAAAAGCGGACAGAGAACTGGCCAGAGCCCAAGCAGCAGAAGCCCTGAGTACCAGCCAGTCAGACGCAGAGGAGGAAGACCTGATGAAAAAGTATGCTTCTTCCAGTTCCTCAGACACAGATCTCGCTTTGGAAAAACTGAAAGCAGAGCTGGGGCTGTAGCCTGCTTCATATAATTGCATATAGAAAACAAGCTCATAAAAGCCAGCCTGTTAACGGGCTGGCTTTTATCACTTTTCGTTCACCTTTTTTCATATTCTATTAATACTATTAATTATTTTTCATTAGTTTTACTAATATTAATGAATTGTGACAAGAAAAATTTACAAAAACTTACAAAACACGACCAACATAAGGACAACTGTCCTTTTCTTCCCTCTTTTTTCCCGATATAATGAATTTGTAAAAAATACATAAATTTGCTACATATTAATGAACGGAATACAGCTATGAACAAAACAAAAATATTAATTGATACTGATTTCGGTGATGATACCGATGATGCAGCAGCTTTCCGACTGGCGCTTACCTGTGGAAGGCTGGACATTGCGGCAGTCACCACGGTGTTTGGAGACACAGAAAAACGCGCTGAGATGGTTCTGGAATTTTTAAGTCTCTATGGAAAAGATGATATTCCTGTCGCAGCCGGCCATGGAAAAGCCCTGATTGAACGGGACCACAACGCCGGGCCGGAACCTATCCAGTATCCTGTTTTAAAAAACAGGCCAAAGCTTCTTACCAATATGCCGGCGGAGGATTTAATCCTTCAGTGTGTCAGAGACAATCCTGATCTGGTGATACTTGCCATGGGAGCCATGACGAATCTTGCCATGGCCTTTCTCAGAGAACCGGAGCTGATGCGCCATGTAAAAATTCTTGCTATGGGCGGCGCCTTTTTTGACGCAAAACCAGAGTGGAATATTGCCTGCGACCCGGAAGCAGCCAGACTTGTGATGGAACAGTCTGAAAATTTGATTATGATGGGACTTGATGTGACAAAGTATCTGAAAATTACCCCCCAGATGCTTGGCAGCTGGAAAGACAGAAACGATCCGGTTATGGATTACTTTCTGGAGGGTGTTTCCCTCTTTCAGAAAACCACCGGTTTTCCCGTCACCTTCCACGATGTGCTTTTAACAGCCTGTCTGCTGGATCCGGAGGTGGTTTCCCTGCAGAGGGGCAGTTACACAGTAGAACTAAGCGGTTCCCTGACCAGGGGAACTCTGGTCAGCCTTTCTAATTACTATGAAATTGATGCCCCAGAGGAAGGCCGCCTGTTATTTGCCAGTCATGTGGATACCGAAAGGTTCTTCCAGATTCTGGAGCAGTATTTTTAATTTTATTTTAATCAAAAGCCAGAGGGCTTTCGATAGAGAAAACGATTATGAGGAGGACAATCACTATGAAGAAACTGACAGCAGCGGCCCTTGCCGTATGCATGACTGCAAGTATGGTAACAGGATGTTCCGCGCCGGAGCCAGAGGAGACAGCAGCTCCGTCTAAGGCAGCTGAAAGCGCAGCAGCACAGCAGGAAACTGCAGAGGCAGCAAACCCGGACGATTACAAGGTAGCCCTTATGATTCCAGGAAACCTGGGAGACAAATCATTTTTTGACGCTTCCTTCCGCGCCATTGAGCCTATTGAGGAGCAGCTTGGCGTAACTGTAGACTACGTGGAGGCCGGACTTGACACATCCAAATATTATCCGGTTCTCGTAGATATGTGCGAAGCTGATTATGATTTAATCTTAACTATCTCCAGCAACAACGATGACGCCCTGGTTCAGGCAGCAGAGGAGTATCCGGATCAGCTGTTTATCAATCTGGACGATGAGCTGACCGATCCGCCTGCAAACGTATACATTATGGGAACAAAAAATAATGAGATGAGTTTCCTGGCCGGTGCAGCAGCAGCCCTCAAGGCAGAAGAGCTGGGTGAGGACAAGATTGGCTTCGTAGGCGGTATGGATATCCCTGGAATCAACGAGTTCTTAGTAGGATATATTGAGGGAGCTCAGGCAGTGAATCCGGATATCAAGGTAGCAGCCTCCTATGTTGGAAGCTTTACTGATACAGCAAAGGGAAAAGAAAACGCTCTTCTTCTCTACAATTCCGGTCTTTCTGTTATTTTCGCAGCAGCAGGACAGTCTGGTCTGGGCGTAATCGACGCAGCGGTAGCCCAGAACAAATTTGCCATCGGTGTTGACTCTGACCAGGCAGAGGCTTTAAAGGAAACAAAGCCGGAAATGGCAGGTGTTATCATCACCTCTGCTATCAAGAACATTCCGGAGAATGCAGTAAAAGCAGTAGACAGAGCTATGAAGGGAGAAATCCCATACGGAACAAGAGAGGTATTCGGAATCGCTGAGGACGCTGTTGGAATCGCTGAGAACGAATTCTATGAAGCTTTACTGTCTGAGGAGGACAGAGCGAAAATCGAAGAGTTAAAGGGACAGGTAGTTGCCGGAGAAATCGAAATGACTCCAACTACTGGAATTACTACAGAGAAAGTGAATGAAATCCGCGAGGCTGTACGCCCATAGTTCACGGAGGTATCCTGATGGAACAGTATCTTTTGGAGATGAACAACATCTCAAAAATTTATAGCAACGGGATTGCAGCGAATAAAAATGTCAATTTCAATCTGAAAAAGGGAGAGATTCATGCTCTGGTAGGAGAAAACGGAGCTGGAAAATCCACCCTGATGAAAATCTTATTCGGAATGGAACCGCCGTCCTCAGGAGAGATCATCCTAAGGGGAGAACCTGTCAGGTTCTCCTCTTCCAAGGATGCCATCGCTCATGGAATCGGAATGGTGCATCAGCATTTTATGCTGGTAGAATCCTTTACAGCGGCTCAGAACATTATCCTTGGCATGGAGCCGAAAAAAGGACTTTTTGTCAGTGAAGAGGAAGCAGTCCGCTTCACAAAAGAGATCAGTAAAAAATACAATCTGGAAGTAGACGCGGAAGCGGTTACCCAGACCCTTCCCGTAGGCGTAAAACAGAAAATTGAAATTTTGAAGGCTCTGGCCAGAGGCGCAGAGATCCTGATTCTGGACGAACCGACTGCTGTGTTGGCTCCCCAGGAGACAGACCAGCTCTTCGACGAGCTCATCAATCTGAAAAAGCAGGGACACACGATTGTGTTCATTTCCCATAAAATTCCGGAAATCAAACGGATTTCCGACCGCATTACTGTCATGAGAGCCAGCCAGTTTGTAGGCTGCTGCGAGACAAAGGATGTGACAGAGCAGGAGATTTCAGCCATGATCATGGGCTGCGAAATGGATACTTCCATCCAGAAGACAGTCCCCAAGCCAGGCGATGTGAAAATTCAGGTTAAAAACCTGTCCTACACAGATAAAAACCAGGTTAAACTGCTGAACAACATTAATTTCGGAGTCAGGGGCGGCATGATTTTTGGAATTGCCGGCGTCCAGGGAAACGGCCAGGTGGAGCTGGTGGAACTGATGACGAAAAAAAGAATGATTAAGGACGGCGATATCCTTCTGAACGGGACATCGGTAAAGGATCTGTCCATTGAGCAGATCCGCAGAATGCAGTTCGGTTATGTGCCGGAGGACCGCATGGAGCAGGGTATTGCAGGCCAGGAATCCATCGCAGAAAATATGGTTTCCAATCGATACAGCAGCAAGGAATTCTGCCGCGGAGGCCTCCTGAATTATAAGAAGATATTAAAATTTGCAGAGGAGCGCATTAAATCCTACGAAATACGCTGTTCCGGCACGGGACAGAATGTGGGAATGCTGTCCGGCGGAAATATGCAGAAGGTAGTCGTAGCCAGAGAGTGCAGCCACAACCCGGAAGTTCTGATTGCAGAACAGCCTACCAGAGGTGTCGATATCGGTGCTGCCCACATTATCCATAAAAAAATGATGGAGCTGAGGGATCAGGGCTGTGCGGTGCTTTTAATTTCTGCTGATTTAAGCGAGGCATTAAAGCTCTCCGATGTGATTGCCGTTATGTATGAAGGAGAAATTGTGGCTTATTTCGATAATACAGAAGGACTGAACGAAGAGAAGCTGGGACTTTACATGCTGGGACTGGAAAAGCACAGCGAAGAACAGATAAGGAGGGCAGAAGGATGAGCAGAGAGCGTTCCTTTAACATCATAAGAACCGCCGTTTCCATGCTGGTAGCAATCCTGGTGGCCTTTGTCATCATTCTGTTAGTCAGCGACCAGCCGGTGGAATCCATTAAAACCTTCCTGTTAGCGCCGTTTTCTTCTAAACGGTATCTGGGAAATATTGTGGAAACAGCTGTTCCTCTTATTTTCTCTGGTCTGGCTATGGCAGTCATGTTTAAAGCCAACCTGTTTAATCTGGGCGGAGAGGGCGTCTTCTTTATTTCCGGAATCGCCGGATCCTTCCTGGCAATCTGGCTGAAAATGCCTCCCATCGTATTTCCTATTGCCTGCATTGCAGCAGGAGCTTTAGCCGGTATGATAATTATGCTGGTTCCCGGTGTCCTGAAGGCAAAATACGGTGCCAACGAGATGGTAACTTCTCTGATGATGAACAACATTCTTCTGGGAGTGGGACTCTATCTCTTAAACAATGTGATGCGCGATCCGAAGGTAGCGTCCCTGGTATCCTACAAATACCGTTCCAACGCCCTTCTTTCCAATATTGTACCTGGAACCAGAATTCATTCCGGCTTCCTGATTGCAGTTTTATGCGCTGTCTTAGTATATCTGTTTATGTTCAAAAGTAAATGGGGATACGAAATCCGTATGACTGGAAATAATGCTAAATTTGCCAGCTATTCCGGAATTAATGTAACAAAAGTCATTATTATCGTCCATCTGGCAGCAGGCGCTATTGCCGGAGCCGGAGGGCTGATCGAGTGCATCGGTATGCACAAACGGTTCGAGTGGACAGCTCTTCCAGGCTACGGTTTCGACGGAGCCATGATCGCCATGCTGGCCGGAAATAACCCCTTAGGTGTCATCGGGGCGGCTTTCTTTGTCAGCTACCTGAGAATCGGAGCAGACCTTGTGAACCGTTCCTCTGATATTCCTACAGAGATGATAGCGATTCTTCAGAGTATTATCATTCTCTTAATTTCAGCAGAACGATTCCTGCACAAATATAAACAGAACTGGATTGAGAAGGAGGTGAAGGGATGAAAGCGCTTGCAGACCTGATTTTTACCAGTGACTTTTTTTACTCCATTTTTCGTGTAGCCACACCCCTTCTGTTTGCCTCTATGGGCGCAGTTGTGTCTGACGTGGCCGGTGTTCCCAATATTGCCCTGGAGGGCATGATGCTGATCGCCGCTTTTGCGGGAATGTACTTCAGCTACCTGTTTGGAAGTGCCTGGGCCGGACTGGCTTTCGCCATTCTCTTTGCCGTGCTGGCGGCAGGAATCCTGGCCTTCTTTACTCTGTACTACAAAACCAATATTATCTTAGGCGGCATTGCCATTAACAGCCTGGCCAGCGGAGGAACCATTTTCTTCCTCTATCTGGTGGCTCATGACAAGGGTACCAGCGTAGCCCTCACCAGTAAGGTGCTGCCAAACATCAATATCCCGATTATCGAGCAGATTCCGATTATCGGACCGGCCATATCCGGCCACAACGTACTTACCTACCTGTCAATTCTGGCAGTGGTATTTACTTACCTGCTTCTGAAGAAAACATCACTTGGATACCACATCCGTGCAGTCGGAGAGAAAAAAGAGGCAGCGGATTCTGTGGGCATCAGTGTGATGAAGACTCAGGCAGCTGCACTGTTGATCAGCGGCGTTATGAGCGGCCTTGGCGGAGCTTTTATGTCCATGGGTTATGTATCCTGGTTCTCCAGAGATATGGTCAGCGGCCGCGGATGGATTGCCTTGGCAGCTGAAGCCATGGGCCAGAGAGGCGCAGTCGGCACAGCCGCCACCTCCCTCCTGTTCGGTGTGGCGGACGCCCTGTCAAATGCAGTGGCAACCCTGGGATGGCCGTCCGACCTGGTTAAGACCATTCCATACTGTGCAACCCTCATTGGTCTGGCTGTCTTCTCTATCAGAGCCTGCAGAAAAATGAAACGAGCATAAGCGCTCAAACAGTAAAAAGGAGGACTGACATGGCATCTTTTGATATGACAAACGATATCCTGTACACCATCAAAAATCCTAAGGTTACCTTTAACCAGAGATTAAAGGATATGGCAAAGATCGCGGAAAATTCCATCGAGCTGGTAGAGTATACCGAAAAATCAAAGGAATACTTTGCAAACGGCGCCATGATGGATATGTTCGAGGGAAAAACTCCCTACCGCACACGCTACTGCGTGCCGGACTACGAAAAATTCTTAAAACAGGGCAGCGAATTTCTTATGCTGGAGCCGCCTAAGGATATCTGGGACGCAGTGGGAAATCTCCTCTGCCTGTACCATAACATCCCGGCAGACGGCGGGCTTCCTGTTTACATCGGAAATCTGGGAACTCTTCTGGAGCCGTTTGTAACTGATGAGGCTGAAGCTGAGAAAGCGATTCGTTTTCTGTTAGTCCATGTAGACAGAACGATTTCCAACGCTTTCTGTCATGCAAACCTGGGACCGGAGGATACAAAAGCCGGACGCATTGTCTTAAAACTGACAAAAGAAATGCAGCGGCCCTGCCCGAATATGACGCTTCTCTACAGAGATGACACACCGGACAGCTTTATGCTGGCAGCCCTGGACACAGCCATGGCAGCAGCCAAGCCAAGCTTTGCCAATGATAAAATGTACCGGAAAGAAATGGGAGACTATGCAGTTGTCAGCTGCTATAATACTCTGCCCATCGGAGGCTGCGGCCTGACTCTGGTACGTCTGAATATGAACCGTCTTCCAGAGCTGGCAAAAAGTCCGGAAGATCTCTTAGACCGTGTCATCCCTGACGCAGTAACAGCTGTCTGCGACGCCATTGACAGCCGCTGCCGTTTTATCGTGGATGAGTGCCATTATTACGAAAATAACTTCCTCTACCATGAAGGCCTGATTCGCAAAGAGAAAGACTACATGGTAGGAATGTTTGGCTTTGTCGGACTGGCTGAATGTGTCAATAAGACTCTGGGCCTGACCGAACCGGGAGAGCGCTACGGACATAATGAAAAAGCAGACGCCTTTGGCGAGGCGATTATGGACCGCATCCGTGCAGAGATTGACAAACGGCCTGCAGCCTACGGAAAGTACGGTCTGCATGCCCAGGTAGGCGTAATGGAGGATACAGAGTCCACTCCAGGCGGCCGAATTCCTATTGGAGAGGAGCCGGAGCTTCCGCTTCAGATTCAGCATTTTACCCGTATGCATAAGGGCTGCGATGCCGGCTGCGGAGAGCTGTTCCCGTTTGATCACACAGTGGAAAACAATCCTCAGTACCTGCTTGACATTTTAAAGGGCGCTTTCTCCACAGGAGCCAGATACCTCTCCTTCTATTCCGGAGATTCCGACCTGGTGCGCGTCACAGGATACCTGGTAAAACGCTCTGATATTGAAAAGTTTAATAAAG
>CAUCIO010000105.1 GCA_958442925.1 uncultured Clostridium sp.
CCTTTACCTTTGGGGGCGGCTTTGTGATAGTTACCTTTATGAAGAGGAAATTTGTGGACAGGCTTCACTGGATTGATGAACAGGAAATGCTGGATTTTACGGCGCTGGCCCAGTCGTCTCCCGGTGCGATTGCCGTCAATGCGGCGCTTCTGGTAGGATATAAGGTCTGCGGAGCCATTGGGATGGCGGCAGCGGTTTTGGGTACGATTCTTCCGCCTATGCTTATTCTGACTGTGATTTCATTTTTTTACAGCGCCTTTGCATCTAATCCCTTTGTGGCTCTTGTCCTCAAGGGCATGCAGGCAGGAGTGGCTGCGGTAATTCTGGATGTGGCCTGTGATCTGGGAGCAGGCGTGATGAGACAAAAAAGTCTGTATCTGAGCGTGATTCTGGCAGGAGCTTTTGCTGCTGACTTTTTTCTGGGTGTGAATGTTATTTATATTATTATGGCTGTTGCCGGAGCAGGTATTCTGCGGGCTGTGTTTGAGAACAGGGCAGCTGGAGGAAAGGAGGGCTCTCTGTGATTTATTTACAGCTTTTTTTCAGCTTTTTAAAGGTAGGGCTGTTCAGCGTAGGGGGAGGCTATGCGGCTATTCCATTGATTCAGAGCCAGGCGGTGGAGAACTGCGGCTGGCTGACTATGGATGAGTTTACCAATCTGGTAACCATTGCAGAGATGACGCCTGGACCGATTGCCATTAATGCAGCCACCTTTGTAGGAATCAGAATTGCAGGCCTTCCAGGAGCGGTGAGCGCCACATTAGGATGTATTTTCCCGTCGTTTATCATTGTGTCTCTTCTGGCCTTTCTCTACTATAAATATAAGGGAGCTTCCTTCGTCAGCACTGTCATGGCCTCTCTGCGCCCTGCCGTGGTAGCGCTGATAGCTGCGGCGGGACTTTCCATGCTGGGTACATCAGTGTTTGACGGCCAGGCAGCAGCGCCTGAACATCTGAATTTTATCAGCGCAGGGCTGTTCCTTCTGGCTTTCCTGTTGCTAAGATTCAGGAAATGGAACCCCATTCTCGTCATGAGCCTGTGCGGGGCAGCGAATCTGGCCATAGGGGTGGCGCTGCAGTAAATTATAAGGGAACTCGTGCAAAACAGACAAGCAGTTCACCTGGGGGAGAACTGCTTGTCTGCAGAATAGGATGCTGGTAAACTGGGATTTGTCGATTTACTCTGCTTAGTGCCCTCTTAAATCCAATTCACTAAAAATCGAATTAGTACTTCTCCATGAATATACCACATAATAGTTATCGCCGTTTATGTCACTATTAAACGAAATAGTCCCATGTTCAATAAACGATATCTGCTTGTCTGTCTGCTTTTCCACTATACACTCCCAGTCATTTGTTGCATATTGAGAATAATACGATTTCAGCTCTTGCAATGATAATTCGCTTTTAATCAATATCCCACCGATATACTGCATACCATTTCCATTGCCGATTAATTTTCCCGCTTTTGCAAATGTTTCAATATAATGCGTATTGTTTGGTAATTCTATTCTTTCGACATACTTCGCCGTTTTATTCGCAACGCAGTCATTGACAACAGGGATGGAGAGCATAAAGCCCACTATAGAAATAAATAGTACACTAACGACAATTGTACATATCAATTTAACTTTTTTTATAATACCCACATCCTCCACAATTTCGATTTTTCAGTTTTTTTATAGCTGTATTATATCAATTCCATATCTTTGCCACAATAAAAAACATCCTGTATTTTTTCCGCAAAATCTATATTTTTCTCACCCAATCACAGGCTGTTCAGACGATTTTTCCGTCATTTTTTTGTCTTGACAATAAAAAATTTTCCGACTATACTTTTAAAAGTTAGGCAGCGAACTATTAAAAAAGCTCTGAATCTTCCAGCTCAGACCAGGAGAAAAGGGACAAAAGACTGGGAATCAGCGCAGGCGGAGGTGATAAGATGTGTACGGAGGCAGAGAAAAGCGGTGAGCTCTGTTGTAAAAGTGCAGGACGGCTGGTGAATATTTTGTCCAACCAGCTGAAGCGGCGTTTTTTAGTTCCGGATGACGGCAATGAGCTGACAATGCTTCAGCGTCATATGCTTCATTTTATTATTGTAGGCTCTATGCATCAGGACATCTTTCAGAAGGATGTGGAGGCAGAGTTTCAGATTAGAAAGTCTACAGCCACAGGGAGTCTTCAGCTTTTAGAGAAGAAGGGGTTTATCCGCAGGGAGAGCGTGGAACGGGATGGACGCTTAAAGCGGGTGCTCCCCACAGACAAGGCCCTGGCTATGAGAGACAGGGTGATGCAGTCCCTCAGGAGTGCGGAAAAGCAGATGCTGCAGGGAATCGGCAAAGAAGATTTAGATGTCTGCATACAGGTGCTGGCCCGGATGTCCAGGAATCTTTCCTGTAAGGAGCAGGACTGTAAAGAGCAGGAATGCCGCCTGACATGACAGTTAAGTAAAACAGAAGGAGGAAACCATGAACAGAAAACTCTTTAAATCCATCAGAGAGTACAGACGGGAGTCTATTCTGGCCCCTGTATTTGTCATTCTGGAGGTTCTGATGGAGGTTCTGATTCCGCTTCAGATGGCGAAAATCATCGACGTGGGAATCGCGCAGGGAGACCTGCCCTATATTGTCCGCATGGGCGTCATTCTGGTAGCTATGGCCATGATCGCTCTGTTCTTCGGCGCTATGGCCGGAAAGTTTGCGGCAGTGGCGGCGGCCGGCTATGCCAAAAATCTGCGCCATGACATTTTTTACAAGATACAGAACTTTTCTTTTAAAAACATTGACCATTTTTCCACTTCAAGCCTTGTCACAAGGCTTACCACGGACATCACAAACGTGCAGATGGCGTATATGATGAGTATTCGCCTCTTAGCCAGAGCTCCGTTTATGATTATCCTCTCCCTGATTATGATTCTCACGATTAACTGGGAGATTTCTCTGATTCTGCTGGTGCTGGTGCCGGTTCTGGGAGGGCTTCTGATGTTTATTGCCAAGAAGGCCCATCCTCATTTTATCAGGGTGTTTGATGAGTATGATGTCTTAAATAATTCCGTTCAGGAAAATGTAAACGCTTCCAGAGTTGTCAAGGCTTATGTGCGGGAGGAGTATGAGATTCAGAAATTCCACGGCGTGTCAAAGCTGGTATACGATCTGTTTACCAGGGCAGAGAAGATTGTGGCCTGGAATGCGCCTACCATGCAGTTTTTCATGTACAGCGTTATTCTTCTGATGGTTTCTATCGGAGGAAAAAGCATTATTAACCAGACCATGGAGACTGGAGAGCTGACAAGCGTTATTGTCTATGCCATTCAGATTCTGGTTTCATTGACAATGGTAACCTTTGTATTTGTTATGATTATGATTGCCGAGGCTTCCACAGAGCGAATCAGCGAGGTGCTTGACGAGGTTCCGGAAATGCAGGATCCGGCGGACGCTGTGACAGAGGTTCCAGACGGAGCGGTTGATTTTGAACACGTATCTTTCAGCTACGGCGGAAAGGAAGGAAACCTGTCCTTAAAGGATGTGAATCTTCACATTAAATCAGGCCAGACAGTGGGAATTATCGGCGGTACAGGAAGCTCGAAAACTTCCCTCGTCAATCTGATTCCCCGTCTCTACGATGTGACAGAGGGCTGTGTAAGGGTAGGCGGAATCGATGTACGGGACTATGGCCTGGAGGCTTTAAGGGATCAGGTATCTATGGTACTTCAGAAAAATGTCTTGTTTACAGGCAGCATTTATGACAATATCCGCTGGGGAGACGAAAATGCCAGCGATGAGGAGGTTCAGAGAGTCTGCCGTCTGGCCCAGGCGGACAGCTTTATCAAGGAGTTTCCGGCCGGATACAATACTATGATCGTGGAGGGCGGAAACAACGTGTCCGGCGGACAGAAGCAGAGACTCTGTATTGCCAGAGCACTGTTGAAAAAGCCGAAAATTCTGATTCTCGATGATTCTACCAGCGCAGTGGATACCAAGACAGACGCACTGATCCGGAAGGCTTTCCGGGAGGAGATACCAGATACTACGAAAATTATAATCGCCCAGAGAGTTTCCTCTGTAGAAGACGCGGACATGATTATTGTCATGGAAAACGGAAGAGTAAACGGAGTGGGAACCTCTGAGGAACTTCTGAAAACAAATGCAATCTACAGAGAAGTATATGAATCACAGGTAAAGGGAGGTGAGGACTGTGAGTAATGAGCAGAGAAAGCCAAGAGTGACCAGGGATACTCTGGCTACGGGAAAACGCCTGCTGGGATATGTTCTCAGGGACTATAAGCTGCGTTTTATCGGAGTGTTTTTCTGTATCCTGATAAGCTCTGTTGCGTCTATTTCGGTATCTCTTTCCCTGAAATTTCTGCTGGATGACTTTATCATCCCGCTGATCGGAAAGCAGAATCCGAACTATACGGAGCTGTACCGGGCCATGGCTGTATTGGGCACGATTTTCCTGTGCGGGGTTATCGCCACCTTTATCTACAGCCGCCTCATGGTCTACATTGGCCAGGGAGTGTTAAAAAAGGTCCGGGATGAGATGTTTGAGCATATGCAGAAGCTTCCCATCCGGTATTTTGACCAGAATACCAACGGCTCTATTATGAGTCTTTACACCAATGATACGGATACCCTGCGGCAGATGATCAGCCAGGCAATTCCGCAGGTGCTGCAGTCTCTCCTTACAGTGACCGTCACCTTTATTTCCATGCTGGTGTTAAGCCCGCTTCTGACAGTGCTGGCAGTGGTAATGATTGGAGTCATGCTGTTTGTGACAAAGACGATCGGCGGCAACAGCGGAAAATACTTTTTAAGCCAGCAGTTGGATATTGCAGGCGTAACAGGCTTTGTGGAAGAGCACATGGCAGGCCAGAGAGTCATCAAAGTGTTTAACCATGAGCAGATTGCGGAGGAGGAGTTCGACAAGCTCAATGAAAAGCTCTTTGTCAGCGCTTCCAGGGCCAATACCTTTGCTAACATGATGGGACCAGTTATTGGAAATATCGGAAACCTTCAGTTTGTACTGACAGCTGTATTGGGCGGCTTTTTATCGGTTATGGGAATTGGCGGCATTACCCTGGGAGTTATGGCTTCTTATCTCCAGTTTACCAAGAGCTTTACCCAGCCCTTTATGTCCATTGCCCAGCAGTTTAATTCCATTATTATGGCACTGGCCGGTGCGGAGCGGATTTTCCGCCTGATGGATGAGGAGCCGGAGTTAGACGAGGGCTATGTAACTCTTGTGAATGCAAAGAAGGATGAGAACGGAAATCTGACTGAGTGCAGGGAGAGAACGGGCGTCTGGGCCTGGAAGCATCCCCACCAGTCGGATGGCACGGTTACCTACACAGAGCTGAAAGGAGACGTCCGTTTCTTCGATATGACCTTTGGCTATACAGAGGAGAAAATGGTACTTCACGATCTGACACTCTACGCAAAGCCGGGACAGAAGCTGGCCTTTGTGGGTTCGACAGGAGCCGGAAAGACGACTATTACCAACCTGATTAACCGTTTTTACGATGTGCAGGATGGAAAAATCCGCTATGACGGTATTAACATCAACAAGATCAAAAAGGCAGATCTGCGCCGCTCTCTGGGAATCGTACTTCAGGATACCCACCTGTTTACAGGGACGATTATGGATAATATCAGGTACGGAAAGCTGGACGCCACAGACGAGGAGATTTACGCGGCGGCGCAGCTGGCCCACGCGGATCAGTTTATTAAAATGCTGCCAAAGGGCTATGATACCATGCTGACCAACGACGGCGAGGAACTGTCCCAGGGACAGAGGCAGCTGTTAGCCATTGCCAGAGCCGCAGTGGCGGATCCGCCGGTTCTGATTCTCGACGAGGCCACCTCCAGCATTGATACCAGAACGGAGCAGATTGTTCAGCAGGGAATGGACAACCTGATGAAGGGCAGAACAGTATTCGTCATTGCCCACAGACTGTCTACGATCCGAAACAGTGATGCGATTATGGTTCTGGAACACGGCAGAATCGTGGAGCGGGGCAGCCATGAGGAGCTGATTAAGGAAAAAGGTATCTATTACCAGCTGTATACAGGAAAACTGGAGCTGGATTAGGGCAGCAGGGAAGCCACATAGAATATATCTATACATTATATTGATTTATTGAAAAAACAAATAAAAGACAGCTCTCCCGGCTCTCGAATTCCCCTGGAACTTGTGATAAAATAAACGAATGTGCATACAGTGCAGAAGCGATGTTGTTTCAGGAGGAAAAGAAAAATGATAAATCTGCCGGAAAATTTTGTGACTTACGATGAGGCAAGGCAAGCAGGATTCATGAAGATGAAGGAACTGAAGGAGAACGGCGCCAGGGTAGTAGGCGTATTCTGTTCCTTTGTCCCAGTGGAGATTCTGATGGCCGGAGGAGCTGTCAATGCTTCCCTCTGCGCGTCCAGTGAGCAGCCGATTCCAGCAGCTGAGACGAAGCTGCCGAGAAATCTCTGCCCGTTAATTAAAGCCAGCTACGGCTTTGCGCTGACAGACACTTGTCCTTACTTCTATTTTGCTGATCTGATTGTGGGAGAGACTACCTGCGACGGCAAGAAAAAAATGTTTGAGCTGATGAATGAGCTGAAAGAAACCTATGTAATGCAGCTGCCGGCTCAGAGAAATGAGAGAGGACTGGATCTCTGGAAAAAGGAGATCATTGCCCTGAAGGAGAAACTGGAAGATTTCTATGGTATTCAGATTACAGAAGAAGACATTAAAAAGGCTATCCAGCTGAAGAACAGAGAGAGGAAGGCCATGCTGAAATTTATGGAGCTTGGAAAACTGTATCCATCTCCTATTTCAGGATATGAGATCAGCACAGTAGCTGATTCTCTTGGCTTTAACTTTGACATGGAGGATCGAATCCGCCTGGTGGAGAAACGGACAGAAGAAGTGTTAAAGGACTGGGAGGAGAATTACAAGGGAAAAACATCCAAACGTCCGAGACTTCTCATCACAGGATGTCCTAACGGAGGAGTCCGCGATAAGATTATCAAGACGGTGGAGGAGATGGGAGCTGATGTAGTGGCTTTCGATTCCTGCAGCGGCACCAGGGAAAAGGTGGAGGAAGTAGATGAGACTATGCCGGTATTCGACGCACTGGCTAAGAAATACCTGAATATCAACTGCTCTGTTATGAGCCCGAATGACAGCCGCCAGGGCTACATTAAGGAGATGATCCACGATTACCAGGTAGACGGCGTAGTGGAGATTATTCTCCAGTCCTGCCATACCTATAATATTGAGGCTCATTTTGTGAAGCGCACCGTGGAGGCAGAAGGAATCCCGTACCTGATGATCGAGACAGATTACTCTAAGTCCGATCAGGGACAGATTGCCACCAGGCTGGAGGCTCTGCTGGAGACCTTATCCTAGCAGAAACAGCTTTCTAATACATAGAAAGAATAAATGAGATAGACAGTATGTACTTCAGGTGATTTACACAGATATTTACAAGGAGAGAAAAGGATGAAAAAGAAATTTGCAGGCGCA
>CAUCIO010000106.1 GCA_958442925.1 uncultured Clostridium sp.
TTTCTCCCCGCTTTTTTTCCAGGACATATCCTCTTCAGATGACAGAAGAGGGGGAGCTTATTTTCTCCTGTTTCCGTGTTAAAAGCAGGGATTTAAAGAAGAACCTGGAGGGCTGTCATTCTGTTATTCTGTTTGGGGCAACGCTGGGGGCAGGCGTGGATTTCCTGCTTCGCAGATACGCGGTTTTAGATATGAGCCGGGCCGCTGTGATGCAGGCAGCTTCAGCGGCCATGATAGAAGCCTACTGTAACATGAAGAACCGCCGCCTGGAGAAAGAATACCGAAAAAAGAGGCAGATCCTCTGTCCCAGATTCAGTCCGGGCTATGGAGACTTTCCTCTGGCGTTCCAGGAGAAATTTGCGCTGGCCCTGGAGCTTGAGAAGACGGTGGGTATTACCCTGACGGAAGGATTTCTCATGATGCCTTCCAAATCAGTGACAGCGGTGATTGGCGTCAAAGAGGAAGCGGCGTGTTCTGGGGAAAGAGCTGTGAAAGCAGCAGACAGTAAATGCCGGACCTGCAGCAAAACAGACTGTCTCTACCGGGAACCATGGCAGGCAGAAAAATACTGCAAAGAAGAAATACTTCGTTAAAACAGAGAACAGAGAGTGCGAGGAAATAGAGATGGACAGAGGGAAACAGAAAACAACAGGAAAACCTGCAGTGCTGGCAGAGCTTGAAAGGAGAATTCTCTTTTTTGACGGAGGCACAGGAAGCCTTCTGCAGGCGGCAGGCCTGAAGGCAGGAGAGCTGCCTGAGACATGGAATATCACCCACCCGGAGGAAGTGGTGAGAATCCATCGCGATTACCTGAATGCAGGCTGCGATATGGTAAAGACCAATACGTTCGGAGCCAACAGCCTGAAATTTAACGAACACACAGAATTTACGCTGAAGGAAATCATAACAGCGGCGACAGAAAACGCCAGACAGGCAGTCCGGGAGGCAGGACACGGCTGGGTTGCTCTGGATCTGGGGCCGACAGGCAGGCTCTTAAAGCCTATGGGAGACCTGGAGTTTGAGACAGCTGCGGCTCTGTACCGTGAAGCAGCAGAAATAGGAATACAGGCAGGAGCAGATCTGATTCTTATTGAAACCATGAGCGACAGCTATGAGCTGAAAGCAGCGGTTCTGGGAGCTAAGGAGGCCCTGGAGAGCCAGGGACGGATCGCAGGGGAGAATCGGCTTCCTGTGTTTGCTACCGTGATTTTTGACGAAAAAGGGAAGCTTCTGACAGGAGGAACCGCGCGCTCTGTCATTGCGCTGCTGGAAGGTCTGGGCGTGGATGCTCTGGGCATCAACTGCGGTCTGGGGCCAGTGGAGATGAAGGAGATTGTAAAGGAATATGTTAAATACGCTTCTCTTCCCATTATCGTAAACCCCAATGCAGGACTTCCGCGGAGCGAAGGCGGAAAAACAGTCTATGACATTGATGGGGAAACGTTTGCAGAGGCTATGGAAGAACTGGTGGATCTGGGTATTTCCATAGCTGGAGGCTGCTGCGGAACGACTCCGGATCACATCAGAAGGCTGATTGAGCGGTGCAGAGAAAAGGAGCAGAAACTTCCTGAGGAAAAGACAGAAACAGTGGTCGCTTCCTATGCCCAGATTGTGGAGATTGGAAAAAATCCGACAGTAATCGGAGAGAGGATTAACCCTACAGGAAAATCTAAGTTTAAGGAAGCTCTGCGGACTCACAACATGGAATACATTCTCAGGGAGGGAGTGCTTCAGCAGGAGAACGGAGCACAGATTCTGGACGTCAATGTAGGCCTTCCAGAGATTGACGAACCTGCCATGATGGAGGAGGCAGTGCGGGAACTGCAGAGCATTATTGATCTGCCTCTTCAGATTGATACAGCAGATGGGAATGCTCTGGAGCGGGCATTGAGAGTGTATAATGGAAAACCGCTGGTCAACTCTGTAAACGGGAAGAAAGAGAGTATGGAGACGGTGTTCCCTCTGGTGAAAAAGTAAGGAGGCGTGGTTGTGGCTCTGACTCTGGATGAAAATGGCATTCCAGCCACAGCAGACGGACGTCTTGCGGTGGCAGAGCGTATTTACCAGAGGGCGGCAGAATATGGAATCCATAAGAAAGACATTATCATCGATCCCCTCTGCATGACGGTCAGTTCAGAACCTCAGGGAGCGCTTACTACTTTGGAGGCAGTGCGCCGGGTGAGGGATGAGCTGGGCGGAAAAACTATTCTCGGCGTGTCCAATATATCCTTTGGACTGCCCCAGAGAGAAATTATCAATGCCTCTTTCTTTACCATGGCACTGATGAACGGCTTAAATGCAGCGATTATCAATCCCAATTCCGAAGCCATGATGCGCTCCCTGTACAGCTTCCGGGCTCTGGCAGCGCTGGATGAAAACTGTGCAGACTACATTGGCAGATATGGGAGCCAGAACAGCCAGGCCGCGCTTTCAGCTTCTTTACGACCAGGCGGGCAGGCGGAAAAGGCAGCGGGAAAGCCCAGGGAGCTTCTCAGAGAAAGCGTAATCAGGGGATTAAAGGAACAGGCTGCAGAGCAGGCTGCCCTGGCTTTAAAGGAAGCAGATTCTCTGGAGATTATTAATTCCTGTATGATTCCGGCGCTGGACACTGTAGGGAAAGGGTTTGAGAAGGGAACCTTGTTTCTTCCACAGCTTTTAATGAGCGCAGAAGCCGCTAAGGCAGCTTTTGATGTAATAAAAGAAGCTATGGCAGGAACGGGACAGACACAGGAGAAAAAAGGTGTGATTATCCTGGCTACTGTCAAGGGAGACATCCATGATATCGGAAAAAATATTGTAAAGGTATTGCTTGAAAACTACAGCTATGAGGTGGTGGATCTGGGCCGGGACGTACCGCCGGAGAGAATTGCGGAGGAGACAGTGAAGCGTCACGCTCCGCTGGTGGGACTCAGCGCTCTCATGACTACCACAGTTCCCAGTATGGAGGCGACCATTAAACTCCTGAGGACAGAAGCTCCCTGGACCAGGATTATGGTGGGGGGAGCTGTGCTGACAGCAGAGTATGCACAGTCCATAGGGGCAGACTCCTACTGCAGAGACGCTATGGCCTCTGTCAACTATGCGCAGAAGGTAATTGAATAGAGAAAATAAATAAAAAAGACAGAACTGACAGGAAAATAACACTGCATAATGCACAAAAAACAGGCGGCTTGAGAGCGGCTTTCAGACAGAAGGACAAATAAAGTTTACTTGACAGAAAAGGGAAATTGTAATAGAATTTTCTATATCAGACGAGGAGTTAAGACACTCCCAGGAAACGAAACAGTAGAGGAGACGAGCTTATGTTATCTAAGAAATTGACAGTTGTGAATCCGTCCGGTCTGCACTTAAGACCAGCGGGAGTTTTATCCCAGGCAGCGATGAAATTCAAAAGTGACGTCATCATTGAGTGCGGCGAGAAGAGAATCGTTGCAAAGAGTGTGCTGAATGTTATGGCAGCAGGAATCAAGTGCGGGACAGAGATTAACCTGATCTGCGACGGCGAGGACGAGGAGGCAGCGATGGAAGCTCTCTCCGCAGCGATTGAGAGCGGACTCGGCGAGAAATAATTCCATTTTATATGGGTATGAAAGTGTGCGCAGCGAGGCGCACACTTTTACTTTATGTCATAGGAAGGCGTATCCTGTGACATAAAAAACATTCCGCTCAGGATGCGCGCTCGTGTGAAGAAAAAGCCTGCAAAGCTGCGATCAGTGAAGGAGGTATGGATATGAAATACGAAGTTTATGAACACAAGACACAGTATTACGAGACAGATCAGATGGGAATCATTCATCACTCCAATTATATCCGCTGGTTTGAGGAAGCCAGAGTCCATATGATGGAGCAGATGGGAATGGGCTATGACGCCATGGAAGAGGCAGGCGTAATCAGTCCTGTGATTTCCATACACTGCGAGTATAAGAGTATGACCCGTTTCGGAGAGACCGTGAGGATTATTACGAATCTGAAGGAATATAATGGAATCAGGATGACCATTGAGTATACTGTGCTGGACTGTGAGACAGGCCAGGTGCGCTGCGTAGGAGAGAGCCGCCACTGTTTCCTGACCAGGGACGGGAATCCTGTTTCCCTGAAACGCAATTATATTGAGATGGACAAGGCATTCCGGGAATTTAAGAAAGAGACTGAGGAAAATGAAAATGCTTGACATGGAGTTTGAGCTTCTGTACTGGCTTCAGGAATTTCACAGCCCTGTTTTAGATCAGGTGATGGAGACAGTCACCCACCTGGGGGACAAGGGCTGGTTTTTTATCCTGCTGGGAACTGTGCTCTTTCTTATTCCCAGAACCCGCAGAGCAGGGCTTGCAGTGCTTTTGTCCCTGCTTTGCGGGCTGATTGTGGGCAATCTGTGTCTGAAAAATCTGATTATGCGGCCCAGACCCTGCTGGACAGACACAGCCGTGCCGCTGCTGATTCCAGTTCCCCATGACTATTCCTTCCCATCGGGGCACACTCTGGCCGCGTTTGAGACTGCTGCGAGTATTTTCCTTGTCAACCGGAGATGGGGAACAGTTTTTCTGGCCTTTGCTGTCTTAATCGGACTTTCCAGAATGTATCTGTTTGTGCATTTTCCTACTGATGTGTTAGGCCGAGCATCCCTGGGAGTTTTAATTGCATGGTTTGTAAATAAAGGGATTGAAAAGTACCATTTGTGTGATATACTGAGAGTACAAAACAACAAGAAAGCAGAGTAGGGGATCAGGCGTTAAGTGCCGGCTGGACAGGGAGTTGCCAGCTGGACGAAAAAGAGTTTCTTTGCGGTCGGTTCCCCGCATCCCGCTGCATCCTCGGAATATACTGCTGCCCTGTTTCGTACAGGGCGGCGCGAAAAGACCTTCCTGGTGCGGTTTGAGATTCTGCGCAAAGGAGGTATTTTTTTATGAAAAAACTGGCGGAAGTGTATGTTCAGTCCTGGAGGGAAGTCAAACATGTGCGTTCTCTGACTACAGCGGCTATGTTTATGGCAGTGTCAGTAGTTCTGGGATATTTCACGATTGAAGCTGGACCGTATCTGAAAATTGGCTTTGGAAGTATAGCCAATCAGTTTGTCTACTATCTGTTTGGCCCTGTCCTGGGAGTGGTCTATGGGTGCCTGCTGGATCTGGTGAAATTTGCAGCGAAGCCCACAGGCGCCTTTTTTCCTGGATTTACCATGGTCACTATGCTGGCGGCGCTGATTTACGGAACTTTCCTCTACCGCAGACCTCTCACCTTCTCCAGGGTGCTGGCGGTTACGCTCTGTGTGGATTTAATCTGCAATGTGCTGCTGAATACCTGGTGTCTGAGCATTCTGTACGGAAAGGGAATGTCTGTGCTGATAGGACCGAGATTTGTGAAAAATATAGTGATGTGGCCCATAGATTCGTTTCTCTTCTTCGTTATAGCGAAAAAGCTGGAGGATTTTGGACTGGTACGGGCAATCCGGAAATTCGGCCATCCAGGGAAAGCATAAGAAGGGCTTAAAAGGGAAAAATTTTCAGAGGACTTTTATGCACTGGAAAAAGAACGGGACAAACGGTTGGAGGCGTGGTATAATCAAAACGATTTTCTGCTTAAAATAAAACTGCAGGAGTGTTTTTGAAAATAAAACAGATAGGGAGAGGAGAAGTATTATGAGCGAATGCAATCATGACTGCGGCAGCTGCAGCGCTGACTGTGCCAGCAGGCAGCCGGCCAGCTTTTTAGAACCTTTAAATCCACAGAGTACAGTTAAGAAGGTGATTGGAGTAGTCAGCGGAAAGGGCGGCGTGGGAAAATCCCTCGTTACTTCCCTGATGGCATGTAAGATGCGGGCGAGGAATCACAGAGTGGGAATTTTAGATGCAGATATTACAGGGCCGTCTATCCCCAAGGCCTTCGGCGTACATGGGACAGTGGGCGTGACAGAGGATGAACTGATGATTCCCTGCGAGAGCCAGACGGGAATTCAGATGCTTTCCTCCAATCTTATCTTAGAGCATGAGACGGATCCGGTTATCTGGAGAGGCCCCATCGTAGGAGGAGTGATTAAGCAGTTCTGGGGGCAGGCTCTCTGGAAGGATATTGACTACATGTTTGTAGATATGCCTCCGGGAACTGGCGATGTTCCTCTCACTGTATTCCAGTCTCTGCCCTTAGACGGTATCATCATTGTGACTTCTCCACAGGATCTGGTTTCCATGATTGTGGCAAAGGCAGTGAACATGGCGAAGAAGATGAATGTGCCGATTATCGGCCTGGTAGAAAATATGAGCTATCTGCTCTGCCCGGACTGCGGCCGCAGGATTTCTGTATTTGGAGAGAGTAAGGCAGAAGAGGTGGCTAAGGAGTATGGCATTCCCATGCTGGCTCAGCTTCCCATCGATCCAAAGATTGCAGACAGTGTAGATCAGGGTGTCGTAGAGTATGTAGAAGCTCCATGGCTGGATGAAGCCGCCGATATCATTGAAAAGATGTAAGACGATTACAGCAGTAAAGATAAAAGGATGTTTTCCTGCATGGCAGCCCAAGCAGGAAGACATCCTTTTTGCCGTCTTTTTACCAGTTCAGCACAGCTTCTGTTTTTCGAAAATTAATTTCCGGTCTCTCGCTGGAAACGCTCCAAATAGGCATCCTGCAGTTTTTTAAACAGCTCAGGAGCCTTTCCGCCTACTGGTTTTCCTTCCAGTTCACAGGCTCTCACGATCAGTTTGGTGGAGCTGGATACAATAATTTCATCAGCTTCGTAAAGTTCTTTCATGGTAAATGGAGTCTCGTCCACCGGAATTCCCAGCCGCTTGCACTCCTGAATCAGATGCATTCTGGAAATGCCGGGAAGGATGTAGTGATCCGTCGGGTGGGTGATGAAAACCCCGTCCTTTAAAATAGAAACATTGCTGTGAGCGCATTCTGTGACAATATCGCCGCGGTGGAAGATACACTCGCCGCAGCCTGTCTCCTCGGCTTTCTGCGCTGCCATAACATTGGGCAGAAGGTTCAGAGTTTTAATGTTGCAGTGAAGGAAGCGGGTATCCTCGGTGGAGGTAAGCTTTAACGCACGGTCTGGATCAGAGTTCTTTCCTGGCTTCATGGTAATCCACAGATTAGGCTTTACGGAAGCGTCCGGGAAGATATGGTTTCGGATAGCTGTTCCTCTTGTCAGCTGCCAGTACACCAGGATCTCGGAATCGTCCATTTTCTCAAGCATGGAGTAGAGGATATCAGTCAGCTCCTGTCTGGTGTAGGGAACAGGAATCCTGATTAAACCGGCGCTGTTGTAGAATCGGTTTAAATGATCCTCCAGGGCGAAAATTTTTCCGTTTCTGGCCAGCGTAGCTTCATACACGCCGTCTCCGAAATAACCGGCTCTGTCGTTCATGGGAATGGTCATTTCCTCAAGAGGGCCGAAAGTTCCATTGTAATAACCTAAATTTTTCATAAA
>CAUCIO010000107.1 GCA_958442925.1 uncultured Clostridium sp.
GTTCGGGACTTACACCCGTTAGAGCGCGCCCATGGCGCGCAAACAGAAAAAGAAGTCTGCCGGTTCCACTAAAGTCACCGCAGACTTCTTTTCAATAGCTTCCTCTATTTTGGTTCTGCACTTATCTGCATGAAATAAAATAATAAAGCCCGCAAGCAGAGTATTTTCAAAAAATTTCTTATGCCTCATCCTCAGCATCCATATTCATTTCAAGCTTGTAATAAACATCAATATCACGGATAATCCTATCAATATCTTCTCCATCTAACTCATCAGTCCATTGTTGCAGCTCATTGATGGTAATAATATCCTCAATAGCCTTTCTGTACCTTTCTTCTAAAATTGCCATACCGCTCGTTCTTGCAGCAATATGATGCTCTAAATCAGCCAATATTGCTTCTTTAGTCGCTTTAGTTTTAATAACAAATGTAATAGGAAAATGCATGACTTTATCAATATCTAATAAATATTTGTCATAGTTATTGACTTCTGTTACTTGGAAAAAACGCCCCACTGGACGCATTACAAAATCGATGCCTCCGTCATTTGCGTTTGTACGTCCTGTTTTATATAGCTGTAGCTGAACTTCCTCGATGTTATCCCTCGAATACCCAAAATACACTGTAATATTTTTATAATGATTTTTTAAAATAGAATAACTAATAATTTCAAAAATTCTGGCTTCCGCATCTTCAGTTAACAACTCGTTTATCTTTGCTTTCTTCTTATCGTAATCTGTCATTTCCTGCAATTTGGAAAGAATACTAATTAATGCGTGATCCTTTTTAATAAGCAGTTCCACATATTTTTCAATAATCTTACAACATACTTTACTAATATCCTGATCCTCTACATAGATATAGTCAATATGAATCAGATATTTACCATTGTTAGCAATAATTAAGTCCTTCGTAACATCTGTAAATTTATTTCTAAACTCACCATTTACTCTTGAGTTAAGGGCATGATTTTCAAGCTTGCTCCCACCGTACAGACTTCTATAATAGGTAAACAGACACATATAATCATAACCATCAAACGCTCTATATGTAACCTTATCCTGATAAAAATCTGTCTGATAAAAATGCAAAATAGAATAGATTGCATAAATGCTGGCAAGGCTCCGTCGAGTTTTGCTGTTTCCATGGACAGCTTTCATTTTCTTATCAAGATATTGCAAAAGATGGCTATTATCGTAGATTTTCTGAAATTCCATAGGGAATTCTTCTTCTAGTATATCAGCAACAAAACTTTCTGTGATTTTCATTATTTTTCTCCTCTGACATATTTAGATTTAGCCTTCGTTTTTCTTACTTTTTCTTTAACAAGGGCTTTGCCTTTGTACTCAGATGCAATACCAGTGCGTCTGATACCAATTTCAAAATACTCTTCATTCATGTCAATACCAATTCCTATTCTGCCCAATTTAGTTGCAACTGCAGAGGTTGTAAATGAACCGGAAAATGGATCCAGCACAATATCGCCTGGATTAGAAGATGCTTTAATAATTCGCTCAAGCATGGATTCCGGCTTTTGAGTAGGATGGTTTTCATATTCTTCCATCTTGAAACGAACCCTGCTGAATTCCCAAACATTACCAGGAACTTTTTCCGTGTTGTACGGCTGTGGAGGATTTTTTCTATAGTCAATCAGTTTCCTCTGAGAACCAGTTTTCGCTTCTACAAGAATATCTTGATGATTGAATGTATACTTTGCTTTAGAATTCTTGTTTATCATTAAAATTGGTTCGTACAAAGAACCAAATATTTTTTTTGATTGTACCCCCGAACTATCATATATCCATGCAATTCTGCATAGTACATTGTACTTTTCAGCAGCATATATATCCAAATACGGCATATGCTGGGTTGCAGTCATAAAATACATTGTTCCATTGTCTTTTAACACTCTCATACATTCATCAATCCATTCTTTGCACCAGGAAATATACGAATCAACTGTATCCCAGTGATCCATATTATTTCCAAAATTCTTACCGATATTATAAGGTGCATCTGCAAAAATCAAATGAACTGAATTACTTTTCATCTGTTTTAAAACATCTAAACAATCCCCCAAAATTGCCATAGAATTATGATTATGAGTTTCTTCAAAATTTATCTTATCCATAAAAACACTCTGAAAATCAAAAAAACAATGATCTGTAGAAATATTGGAGAGTGTGGGTAAAGCTGTTTCTGCTGTATGTGGTTCATTACTATATAGTTCAAATGTTAATTGTTGCATATTCATTCTTTTTCCTCCACACAATCCATGGTAAATTCTAAAATATCATCCACTCTGCAGTTAAGTACACTACATATCTTTTCAACACTTTCTAATGACACATATTGTTCTCTTCTCATACGGGTTAAAATATTCGCACTAAATCCTGCCTGTTCTATTAACTCAGAGGTTGCAATTCCACGGTCAATTAGCAGATGAAAAAATTTTTTATATGTAACTGCCATGTTTCCCTCCTTGCGAATTTGTTCGCAAATCCAATCATATCACGAATACGTGATTTTTTCAATTTATTGTTATTTCTTAAGTTTCTGCAGTTTTTAAACGCCAGACGCCCCGCCGCGTGTAACCTGCGGCGGGGCGTCTGGCGTTCATTTTCTTTTTTCTTGGATTTCTCTTTATTTAACAAACTGACTGCCTTTCAGCAGACGGAAACAGGCTAGTGGAAATAGCCGTAATCAAAAGTACTGGTGATGCTCTCCTGCAGAACGCCTCCCTGGTACGCTTTGGATTTCACCTCAATCCGGTAGCTGTAGCCCTCCGCTACATAATAAGTTTTCTGCAACATTACAACATGTGGAGCATCTGCATCAGATTCCTCAGACCAGGATTTTACTGTTTTCCAGGAGCCGCTTTCAAATCGCTGTAAATTACAGGTTACCTTTACCTTATCTACCTTGCTTTTATTGGCAGAGACGGTAGCCAGAGCAGTCGCTTTTCCGCTGCTGGTGATATCCAGATCCCCTACTACAGTTGTAAAGTGGGTCCACCTGGGATCCATCTGTTTTCTGGGTCCTGCAAAGGCAGTCATCGTCAGACTCAAAATGGCTGCGATCACTAAAAGTAACTGTGCTGCTGTTTTTCTGTGTTTCATGGTAATACCTCCATCTTTCCTTTTTATATATAACACGATGGAAATACCCTCTGTAGTGCAGTTTTTAATAAAAATTTTTATTTTTTAATTCGATATCCTGGATTTTCACGCTTTCCAGAATCTTCTTCTCCTCCTCAGCGGAAATATTTCCCACTACGCCGAACTGGCCGGCTGTACTGCGAACTACGGTCTGATTGTAATCCTTTTTCTGATACAGCATCCCCTTCCGTCCGCTTATCTCCACCTCTGTCTCTGTCAGCTCTTCTGTATCAATCTGAGAATTGTGTGGTTCTGAATAATAGTAAAAATCATACCACTGTCCCTGCTCTGATTCATATGAAATAAAGCATTCCCCTTTTTTCTCTTTTACCGTAACTACATAAAACCCCTTCACCACATACTCCGGCTCATACTCCTGGAAATTCTCTGTTACGCTGGTGCTCTCACCTTTATCCACCAGGAGCTCGCTGTAGGTTTCCTTTACCTCTGTAAAGAAGTTCAGCACAGGCCTGCGGAATGCAGAGGAGGTAAAACCCATACATATGGTGACGCCAAGGCAGGCTGCCAGCCCGGCAGCTGTCCGTTTCATCAGGCGGCGGCGTTTTTTCTTCTGCTCTTCCTGGGCAGCCATTTTGAAGAGTTCTTCCATTTTCTCCTTATGGCGCTTTGAAAACTCATGAATTTCCCTATCAGGTTCTGCAGCCCCCTCCCCGGTCTCATATTTTTCAAATTCCTTCAGCTCCTCGTCCTTTTCCAGCTGTTCTAAAAGGGCCAGCGTCAGGATCATTTCATCACGCTTTTCTCTTGTTTTCAAACGCTTCCCTCCCTTTCCTTTATAATCTCGCTAAGTTTTCCTCTCGCCCTTCTGAGCCGTGAGTTCACAGTAAACTGGCTTAAATTTAACAGTTCCCCTATCTCCTTTGAAGACAGTTCGTTAATATAATAAAGTCTCAGCACGTCTTTATACTTTTGACTCAGCTGCCCGATAGCTGCCGCCAGATCGCTTACCGAGACACGGTCAAAGAAAACCTCCTCTGTGCTGGGAGCCGGAGGCATGACTGATTTATCAATTTCCTCACAGGAAAACGGCTGTTTCTGCCTCTTTCTGTATATATCAATGGCTGTATTTCTGGTAATTGTCATCAGGAAATTCTTGGTTCTGATATCGTTCATCTCCTCAGCTGTTACCCGATCAAGATTTTTGATTACTTTAATCAGAGACAGCTGGACTGCATCTTCCGCATCCTCTGTCTGATTCAGTATCTTATAGGCAGCTGCGTACATCGAACCGCTGTATAGGGCATACAAGGTCTGAAATTTTGACAGTTCTCCCGGTTCCTTAAGCATTGAAGTAAGAATAATCATGGTTCTTTTGTTCTTTCCTCTGTATTTCTTGAAATTTCATGTAAAGGCAGAAGTCAGTCTCCCCTGCATCTTTCCACTGCACATCCTGCCCCATGACAAAAGGGCGCTGCAATCCAGCCTTTTGTATTCCTCAAGCCATCTTGCAGCGCCTTTTGATGTTTCTATAAGTCTCCCGTTTCCCGGAATCTTCTGTAATGGTGGGTTTCTTTCGCCTCATCCAGCTGGGCCAGCATGGATGGGATATCTTCGTTAAGGTTACCGGCTAAAACGACATAGTTGGAGGCATGGTTGGTGCGGAATACTGTTCCTGGAGAATCCACATTTTCCAGAAAAATTTTCATTTCATCCACAATTTCATCTGCAGTGATCCTCTCAAACCGCCCCTTTACCACATCGTCATACATAGGTGTTCCCTCATAGAGACGGAGTGTCAGGAAGGAAGCGTACTCCGGATTCATAGCCGAGATAAGCTCCGCGCAGGAGCGGGCGTGCTCCTCTACCTTTTCCCGTCCTCCAAGTCCGGAAATAAGGGTAACAGACGTCTGAATTCCGCAGCGTTTTAATTTCTGTCCTGCTGCCTTTAATTCGTCTGCTGTTACTCCTTTGCAGATGGATTTAAGAATCTCATCGTCTCCTGACTCAGCTCCTACATAGACAATTCCAAGTCCTGCTTCCCGGAGGCTTTTAAGCTCCTCCTCACTTTTTCTCAGAATGTCCTGAGCCGTCCCGTAGGAGGCCACACGGGTACAGTTGGGGAACAGCTCTCTGACTGCTTTTAAAATCTCCAGAAGCTTCTCTGTCTGGAGTACCAGGGCGTCTCCGTCTGCCAGAAATACCTTCTGCACATAAGCCCCGTAGCTGTCGTGGGCTCCCTGCAGATCCTCCATAATCTCCTCCATGCTTCTGACACGGAAATCCTTGGCCTTGTACATGTTGCAGAAGGTACAGGTATTGTGGGCACAGCCAATAGTCACCTGCACAATTAAGCTTCTCGCCTCGCTGGGCGGACGGTAAACAATTCCTTCATATTTCATCTTATAATTTCTCCTTTTTCTGTATTATCAGCTGAAGGTTCAGCTGTTTTCTCTCTTCCATGGCCTATGCTTCCTTCGTTCTTCCTGCGTGATCCTTTCCTGCCGGGCGTTCTGCGGCAGGCACAGGAACCGGCATTGCCCCGTTCTTACCCAGGGACACCTTCAGAAACTCCTCCATGGCTTTTGTCATATATTTATTTCTCTTTTTATAAAAATACACGTTCCGGATGGCCAGGCCGTCGTCCATCTTGTAGTAGCACAGCGGCACATCAAAAGGAACGCTGCTGACTAAGGCATCTGGAATAAAGGTAGCTCCCATTCCCTTGCTGGCCATGTTGAAGGCTGTGATCACCTGATCCGGCTTCAGGATAATATTCGGAGTGTAATTCTGGCGGCTGCACATTTTTACTCCCCGTTTGTAAATGCTGTTTTCTTCCTTCAGGAAAATAAACGGAGTCTTCTTTAAGAGAGGTAGCGGCAGCTCCGGAAACTCCCTGGACTGGTAAGCTCCGCTTTCAATGGACTCCCGGCTCAGCTTATACTGATTCAGCTCCTGATTAATCTCAAATCCAGAGGGAACCGCCAGCACAATCCGTTCCGTACTGTAGTAGTATTTATCATAATTCTTATCATCCATCTCCGAATTATCGATGAGAAGATCTATCTCCTCGGAAAACAGCTTGTCCGTCAGCTGGGACGTGGTTCCCTCTACCAGCTCAATCTTGATCTGAGGATATCTGCGTGAAAACTCCGCCAGAAGGCTGGGAAGGATATAGGAGGTCAAAAAAACGGTCCCTCCAATCGTCAGCTTTCCGGCTAACAGACCGTTTAGATTGTTCAGCTGGTTGATGGTGTTCTGTTCCAGAGCGAACAGCTTCTCGATAGCGTCAATGTAAACCTCCCCGCTGGGCGTCAGCCCGATGGGTGAGGTGCTCCTGTCAAAAATAGGGCTGCCTATCTTTTTTTCCACCTTTTTAATTGCCGTACTTAAAGCCGGCTGGGTGATGTAGAGCTTCTGAGCGGCCTTGGAAAAACTCTTCTCCTCATAGACCGCGTACACATATTCTTTTCCGTCAAACATGTTCTCTCCTATAATTAAAAATTAATAGTTATTATCTTTCTATATGAATTTGATTATATACGAACCCTGTTATATAATCAAGGCATAGCATAAAAGTTGTTTTGCAAATTATTACAGTTCAAACTTACGGCGTTTTGGCGGAAAGGCCCTGTGGCCTGCTTCCATCAGGATGCCTGCTGCTTCCGTCTGATTCAGGCGGCCGGCAGCTTCAACCAGCTTATCAAAGCCGGTTTTCCCCAAAACCGGTTCCTTTATATTTGAATATTCCTCGTGAGCACGCCCTGCCAAACCCTCATTCCCCAACCAAACCGCAGCGGCGTGCTCAACCCTTTTTATCCCAAATCACTGATTTACAATCCGGCCCCACTCCCAAGCACCTTTAAAAGCAGAAACCAGACTGGTGGAACTAAAAGAGCCGGAAGCATATTCATGGTTTTACAGTCCTTGATTTTTAAAATCGACAGGCCGGAGGCTGCAATAAGCACGCCTCCCACAATCGAAATCTCCGCCATCAGCGGCTCTGATAAAAATCCAGCCAGCGCGCTGGCTCCCAGATAAATCGAACCCTGCCAGCAGAACAAAACGGCGGCAGCCAGAGCAATTCCAATGCCATAGGTGGAGGACAGGGCGATAAATGTCACAAAATCCAGGGTGGCGTTTGTATACAGATATGTATTGTTCCCATATACGGCACTTTCAATCGGGCCTATAATGGACATGGTTCCCACGCAGCACAGCAGGATAGCAGTAGAAAGTCCCTCTCCCAGCTGGGAGGCGTGAAAACCGGCCATCAGCCGC
>CAUCIO010000108.1 GCA_958442925.1 uncultured Clostridium sp.
CCGATTACAATGTTGAACATGAAAGTCAGAAAAGCGATGAAAGCGCCGGTTTCCGCCAGAATGATAATCTGCTTTGGAACGCCCAAAAAGGTTATGATAAGGCCGATGATAATACAGACAGCGGCAATAACCTCAAAATAAAAGGCTGTGCCGAAAATCAGCAGCTGAGCTCTGGCAAGAGGACCTTCCAGAACTTGTTTGACTTTGGGTTTCATAAAAGCAAAACCTCCTTTGTTAATAAAATCTTAATAACAGTTATAATAAAATAATTATAGGAGAAAGCGAGAAAAAATTCAAATAAAAAGAAGATTGTTGTTAAAAAAATGCAAAAATCAGCAGGAGAGGAAAGAAAAAACGAGAAAAGGAAAAATGCACAATTTTGTGTTTTGATTTTTGTGCAATCTGACGATTTTTCACTTTAACGCGTTGATTTCGTGGGATATTAAAGAAATGAAATTGACGAGGAGGAAAAAGTGTAGTAAGATGGCGTTAATAAAAATTTAGCGTCTCATAGATTCAGGATGCTAAAAAAGGAAAATGGATACAGTGGAGGGATAGAATGAAAAAGACAGGTAAAATTGCAGCAGCGGCAATGGCAGGAATTATGGTTCTTTCCATGGCGGGCTGTTCAGGAAACACAGATCCGCAGACAGAGGCGGCAAAGACAGAGGCTGAGAGCACACAGGCAGAGGGAGCTTCCAAAGAAGCAGAGGCTTCCGGCGATTCCTATAAAATCGGTATTCTTCAGCTGACTCAGCACACAGCTCTCGACAAGGTAAACGAAGGTTTTGTGGCGGCGATTGAAGCTTCCGGCATTCAGGCTGAGCTGGATCAGCAGAATGCTTCCGGCGATCAGTCTGCCTGCCAGACGATTGCCCAGATGCTGGTAGACAGCGAGAGCGATCTGATTTTCGCCATTGCCACACCGGCAGCCCAGGCTGTAGCGGGTATGACAGAGGAGATTCCGATTGTAGTGAGCGCTGTGACGGATCCGGCTGATTCCGGACTGGTAGATTCCAACGAGAAACCGGGACGCAATGTTACGGGAACTTCTGATTTAACCCCTGTAAAAGCACAGATGGATCTGCTTCAGAAGCTTCTTCCGGATGCTCAGAAGGTAGGAATCCTTTACAGTACTGCGGAAGCTAACTCCGAAATCCAGGTGGAGATGGCAAAGGAGGCCTTAGAGGATGCGGGCATCCAGTACGAAGAGTACACAGTTTCCAGTACAAATGAGATTCAGACAGTCGTTGAGTCCATGGTTGGAAATGTAGACGCTATTTACACACCTACTGATAATACGATTGCTTCCGGCTACGCTACGGTTGCCATGGTTGCTACAGAGAATAAGATCCCCACCATATGCGGAGAGAGCGGCCAGGTAGATGAGGGAGGCCTTGTGACATACGGAGTTGATTACTACGAGTTAGGACGCATGGCAGGAGAACAGGCAGTTGAGATTCTCACAGAGGGAGCTGATATTGCTTCCATGCCTATCGGCTATATGAAGGACGCTGACTGCGAGCTTCAGATTAACGAAGACACAGCGGCAGCTTTAGGACTCGATATGTCTGTTCTGGAGGAAGAATAATGGCAGGAATAGTTTCCTCCCTGCAGGGCGCCGTAGGCCAGGGCGTCCTGTGGGGAATTATGGTACTTGGCATCTACATAACCTTCCGTTTGATGGACATTGCAGATTTGACGGTAGATGGAAGCTTTGCTCTGGGAGGCAGCGTCTGCGCGGCTCTGGTGGCAGGAAAGGGCATGAATCCTGTGCTGGCTCTTGTTATCTGTCTGGCGGCCGGTATGGCGGCCGGAGCGGTGACGGGAATTCTCCATACAGTATTTGAGATTCCTGCCATTCTGGCGGGAATTCTGACTCAGATTTCCCTCTGGTCCATTAATCTGAAGGTAATGGGAAAGAGCAATATGAACCTGGGAAAGGCAGAGACTCCGATTTCCTGGCTGAAAGAGGGGTTCGGACTGACCCAGAATCAGGCTATGATTATTACAGGACTTGTGGTGACGGTACTTGTAATCGTATTTCTCTACTGGTTCTTTGGAACTGAGCTTGGAAGCGCCATGCGTGCCACTGGAAATAATGAGGATATGATTCGGGCTCTGGGCGGAAACACCAACCGGATTAAGCTTCTGGCTCTGATGCTCAGCAACGGACTGGTAGGTCTTTCCGGCGGTCTGGTATGCCAGGGACAGAATTACGCTGACATTCAGATGGGAACCGGCGCTATCGTAATCGGTCTGGCTGCTATTATTATCGGGGAAGTACTGATGGGACGTTTGATTCCATTCTACTGGAAGCTGATTGCCGTAGTGGCAGGTTCCGTGATTTATCAGATTATCCGAGCCGTAGTACTGAGGCTGGGCTTTGATTCAGATAACATGAAGCTTTTGACGGCAGTGATCGTGGTAATTGCTCTGGCTGTACCGGTTATGGCAGCCAGATATAAGCAGAAAATGGCGTACACAGAAGGAGGCGAGGAGTAATGCTGACGATTTCCAATGTGAAGAAGACCTTTAATAAGGGAACCATCAATGAGAAGAAGGCGTTAAACGGCATTGACCTCCATCTGGACGAGGGAGATTTCTGTACAATCATCGGCGGAAACGGAGCCGGAAAATCTACGATGCTGAATATGATTGCAGGCGTATATCCTATTGACTGTGGAAAAATTGTGATTGACGGAGTTAATATTTCCAGGGAGCCGGAGTATAAAAGGGCCAAGTACATTGGCAGAGTATTCCAGGATCCTATGCGGGGAACAGCGGCAAATATGGAGATCCAGGAAAATCTGGCGCTGGCTTACCGCAGAGGACAGAGAAGGGGTCTTGGCTGGGGCATTAAAAATCAGGAAAAGGAGCAGTACAGAGAACTGCTCACTCAGCTGGAGCTGGGATTGGAGAACCGGATGACCAGTAAAGTGGGGCTTCTCTCCGGAGGCCAGAGACAGGCGTTGACGCTTCTTATGGCAACGCTGCAGAAGCCGAAGCTGCTCCTCTTAGACGAGCACACGGCGGCTCTGGATCCTAAGACTGCTTCTAAGGTGTTAAATCTGACAGAGCGGATTGTGGGAAGCCAGAAGCTGACAGCCATGATGGTTACCCACAACATGAACGATGCGATTCACATCGGTAATCGTCTGATCATGATGCACGAAGGACGCATTATTTACAATGTAGCCGGAGAGGAAAAGAAAAACCTGAAGGTAGAGGATCTGCTCCGCAAATTTGAGCAGGCCAGCGGAGGACAGTTCGCCAACGACAGAATGATGCTGGCCAGATAAAAAGAATAAGAAGACAGAAGGGGCGGGGGAAACTCTGCCTCTTTTTTCTATTGGCATTTTTTCTGAATAATGCTATAATCATACCCAACGAATTGCCAAGGCGGCGATATATGAAAAATAAAATCAGATGGAGTAAAGTGGAGAAAACTGCATGAAAGAAAAACAGGACTTAGAACACTTGGACGAGATGGATACAGAGGATTTGGAACTGCTGGATTTAGATGCAGAAGAACTGAATCAGCAGACAGAGGAATCTGCCCTTTTGCAGACAGGAGAAACTGTGCTGCACGATGTGGAGAAGGACAGGGCTGCGGCTCCGGCGAAACGGAAGAAACGCAAGGGACTGTATAAGGAATATGCAGCGATTGCAGCTCTGATTCTGGCAGTTGCAGCTGGAGTGATTTTCGCAGGCAGCCGGTTTCTTTGGAAAAAAGAGAATCAGGCGATAAATGCGAAAGGAAAGGCTGCGGAGGAAACTGCTTCCCAGGAGGAGGCAAAGGCTGCCAGGGAAGAGGAGGAGAAAAAGGCAGTAGTAGATTCCTATAAAAATCTCGGTATTGTGGAAGTGACAGGCTATCTGAATGTGCGCGAAACTGCCAGTCAGGACGCAGACGTTATTGGAAAGCTGCAGGACGGAGGAGCCTGCGAGATTCTGGAAGATTCTACAGAGGAGTGGTATCACGTTTCTTCCGGCGGAATTGAAGGGTATATCAGTGCGGAGTATGTACTTACAGGTGAAAAAGCCAGAGAAAAAGCTATGGAAGAGACCGCTCTCAGAGCGACGATTACAGCCGATTCTTTAAATATTCGAAAGGAACCCAGTACTTCGGCAGAAGTGGTAGGACAGGCTTTAAAGGATGAGCGGTATCTGGTAGAGAGTCAGGAAGATGGATGGATTCAGATTTCCTCCGGCTATATTTCTGCCGACTATGCCACAGTGGCCTATGGCCTGAATGAGGCCAGAAAACTGGATATGCGGTCTATGGTTTTGAACCTTTATGATAACCTTGGTATTTCCAGTGTGGACAGCTATCTGAATATCCGAAAAGAACCCAGCGAGGACGGTGAAATCATCGGAAAGATGACAAGCAAGTCGGCAGGAGAGATTCTGGAGACCAGCGAGGATGGTAAATGGTATAAGATTCAGTCGGGGCCGGTAACTGGTTATGTCAGCGCGGACTACATTCTCACAGGCCAGGCCGCTAAGGACGAAGCTTTAAGTGTAGCGGAACTGATGGCAATTGTGTCAACAGATCGCCTGAACGCCAGAGAGCAGCCGACCCAGGAATCTAAGATCTGGACACAGATCTCCAATAATGAAAGATATCCTGTCACAGAACAGCTGGACGGCTGGGTAGGTATTGAGCTGGATACATCGGAAGCCTATGTGTCTACTGATTATGTGGACGTGCGGTATGCCCTTCCGGAAGCGGTAAAATTCAGCCCTCTGGACGGGAATCAGTCTCTGAGAAATAAAATGGTAAACTATGGTCTTCAGTTCGTAGGAAACCGGTATGTGTGGGGAGGCAATGATCCTCACACAGGAGCAGACTGTTCCGGCTTTGTCAAATATGTTTACAGCCATGTAGCAGGAGTTTCGCTGCCGAGAACATCCAGAGAGCAGGCCAGACAGGGAATGCAGATCAAGTCCTCCCAGATGAGGCCTGGCGACCTGATTTTTTATACGAACAGAGGCGGTACAGTCAACCATGTGGCCATGTATATCGGAAACGGGCAGATTGTCCATGCCGCCAGCCGTAGAAGCGGAATCAAAATATCGACCTGGAATTACAGAACGCCGTACCGTATTGTAAATATGCTGGGAGATTAAGACGGCGGCCTGAGAAAGGCGTGTTTATAATAATTTTACTTTTTTTCAGTCGATTTTATCGACAAAATGTGCTATAATTTCCTACGTATGTTTTGACAGGACAGTGTCAGCAGACTGCAGGTATGGGTTTGAACAGCTGGCGCTGGAGAGATTACAGTAAATGGAGCGATGAAAATGGGAATTAATAAACCAGACGATTACGCAGCCAGACTGCTGAAAGCCAGGAGAAGACGAAACGGGAAGGATCCGCTTAAATATTTTTTGATTGCAGCTGGATGCGTGATAGTGATTCTCGTTATTGTGCTGGCGGGAAAGCTTGCAAAGGGCGGCAGAATTGACCTGGGCGCAGGCAGAGCCGGAAAGGGGCCTGAGATAGAGGGCGCATTTGAAAGCGAAGGAAGTACAGAGCCGGCACAGGGCGATTTGATGGGTGAAGATGAAGAACTGAGAAAGATTGACGAGCAGAAGGCAGCAGTAGTAGAGTCCTATGAAAATCTGGGAATCGTACAGGTAACCGGCTATCTGAATATGAGGGAGAATCCGGATCAGAACGCCGACATTATCGGAAAGATGTTAAATGGGAGCGCCTGTGAGATTTTAGACGACTCTCAGGAGGGATGGTATCAGGTGACTTCCGGCGGCCTTACGGGCTACATCAGTTCCCAGTATGTGCTGACAGGAGACGAGGCTAAGACGGCTGCTTTTGACCTGGTAGATCAGATGGCTGTTATTACAGCTGACAAACTGAATGTGAGAAGTGAACCAAATCAGGACGCTCAGGTGCTGGAGCAGGTTCTGAGAAATGAGCGCTATACAATTGAGGAAGAAGCGGGAGACTGGATTAAGATTCCGGACGGATATATTTCCTCTGAGTATGTGCAGGAACGCTACGCTTTAAATGAGGCCAGAAAGCTGGATCTGCGTACTATGGTTCTGAACATGTATGACAACATTGGTATTTCCAATGTAAACAACTACCTGAATATCCGCAAGGAGCCAAAGGAGGACGGAAAGATCATCGGAAAGATGACCAGCAAGTCAGCCGGTGAAATTCTGGAGACTACGGAAGACGGAAAATGGCACAAGATTAAGTCGGGCCCTGTAACAGGATATGTAAGCTCTGAATATATCCTGACTGGCCAGGCGGCCAAGGACGAGGCCCTGCAGGAGGCCAAGCTGATGGCCATTGTATCTACAGATCGGTTAAACGCCAGAACGGAACCTAACACAGAAGCTCCTATCTGGACACAGATTTCCAACAGTGAGCGGTATAATGTGCTGAGCCAGCAGGACGGATGGGTAGAGATTGAGTTAGATACGACATCTGCTTACGTAGCTACTGACTATGTGGACGTCCGTTATGCGCTGAATGAGGCTATTGAATTTACTCCTGTGGAGGAGACTTCCGACACAGGCAGCTCTGGCGGAAAGGGAAGTTCAGGCGGAAAAGGCAGCTCCGGCAGTAAGGGAAGCTCTGGAAGCGGTTCCTCCAAGCGTTCCCAGATTGCAAGCTATGCGACTCAGTTCCTGGGCAATCCTTATGTATGGGGAGGTACCAGCCTTACAAACGGCGCGGATTGTTCTGGATTTACCATGGCGGTTATGTCACATTTCGGAGTAGGACTGCCCCATCATTCCGGTTCTCAGGCTAATGCAGGAAGAGCGATTTCCTCTTCTGAGATGCGGCCAGGCGATCTGGTATTCTATACGAACAGCGGCGGTACGATTAACCACGTAGCCCTCTATATTGGAAACGGGCAGGTTGTACACGCCTCCAACCCAAGCAGCGGAATCAAGATTTCCCGGTGGAATTACCGTACTCCGGCGAAGATTGTCAATGTTTTGGGAGATTAAAAGAGAGTTGTAAAAATAATATAAAAGCAGATAAGATTTCCTTGCTCCACTGAAAGTCGCTGGAAATCTTATCTGCTTTTTTTCTGCTTCTAATAGTGTATGACCTGAGCGGAGTTCTGAATGGCCTGGATGACGGGAAGCGCTTCTTCAGAAATGAAGTAGCGGTAGGTGGTTTCCGGAACGAGAGGACGTATCTCTTCCATACGGCCGTCATGGATCAGGCTCCGAACCAGGGAAGCGCTGACAGGGCGGGCATTCTGTTCCAGTCTGGGAATGACTTTTATGGAGAGAGGGCCGCCTTTTTCAGCCTCCTGAACCATGATATGATTGTAAAGCCCCGTCACCTGGCTGAAGGGTTCTTCTCCAACAAAGCGGACAGAGACAGACAGAGCGTCTGCAATTTT
>CAUCIO010000109.1 GCA_958442925.1 uncultured Clostridium sp.
GCCTACCGTATCCATGCCAGCTGCAATTCCCGTTTCCATATCCGTATTAGTATCTCCCAGATACAGACACTCCTCCGGCTGTACCTGCAGCTCCCTGCAAATAAAAAGCGCCCCCTCCGGGGAAGGCTTTTTGGGAATGTTCTCTTTCTGGCCAAGGATCATATCAAAAGCGTCTTTTCCAAAAATGGTCTCAATATTTTCCACTGCCTGATTATGAGGTTTATTGGAAAATACCGCTGCCCTGATCCCGCGTTCCTTCATAAATAAAAGAAGGTGAGGGATTCCGTCATAGGGCTCCACTCCCCTCATACAGTTTGCAGAAAAATTCTTCATATATTCTGTGAGCGACTGTTCATAATATTTCATGTTTTCCCGGCCAAAGTGGCTGAGAGCCCGCTGCATCTGGGTTTTATAGCCGTCCCCTACCATGCGCTTTGTGTCTTCTATTGTGATATCTCCCAGTCCGAACTTATGAAGCGTGAGATTCGTCGCATAGGTAAGAGCCGTCAGTGTGTTCAATAAGGTTCCGTCTAAATCAAAAATACAGAGCTTGTACATAAAGTCATTCTCCTTTCCGTAAGTAACGCTGCATTTTTATTCGAATCCTGTCTATCATATTCCAAAATAAAAAAAGTTTCAATCTTTTTAACATTTCTACAGGTATTCATATGTTTCCTTCCAGTTGACTTTCCAGCCCATTTTCCCTATAATAAATTCGATTCATCTATGGCGCGGTATCTGCGTTTTCATTCCGCAGAAGAATAGAGAAGCGAGGTGAGATTCCTCCACGGTCACGCCGCTGTAAAAGAAGAGTTTCCTCTCTTTATGCCACTGAGTTTTATACCGGGGAAGGCGAGAGGAAATGAGGACGCTTGAGTCAGAAGAACTGCCCGCCATAATCCATCTGCCTGCCGGCCCCATGGAAGACCGGTACGCAGGACGGCTTATGCCCTGCCGTCAGTCTGCCTTACAAATTTATCTCATCGCAAGGACAGACCACTGTGGAGATGGGCTCCACAAAGAATGAAAGGAGTCTTTATGACAAAACATGAAAAACAGATCACTGCCGCAGCCTTTATGCTGGCGGCCTGCCTTGGAGTTTCCTTCACGGCAAATGCGATGCACATTATGGAAGGCGCTCTTCCCGCCGGTTACTGCGTCGCCTGGGGGCTTATCAGTCTCCCATTTCTGACAGCCGGATTCTTCTCTGTCAGGAAGGTTCTTCGTGAAAACAGAAGGGCTGTAACTCTTCTGGCCATGTCGGGAGCCTTTGTCTTTGTAATTTCCTCCCTAAAAATTCCGTCTGTCAGCGGGAGCTGTTCTCACATGACGGGAACCGGGCTTGGCGCTGTTCTGTTCGGCCCTGCAGTCATGTCCATTCTGGGATTGATTGTGCTGCTGTTCCAGGCTGTTTTACTGGCTCACGGCGGACTTACCACCCTGGGAGCCAACACATTTTCCATGGCCATAGCCGGTCCTTTTGTATCTTATTTTTTATTTATTTTATTAAAAAAACTGCCTGTAAACCGTAAGGCTGCCATTTTTCTGGCGGCATTTTCTGGCGATCTGTTTACCTACTGTGTCACTGCTCTCCAGCTTGCCATGGCTCACAATTCAGCTACCAGTTTTTCTGCAGCTCTTCGGGAAAATATGATTATTTTTGCCGGTACACAGCTTCCCTTAGCCGTAGTAGAGGGAATTCTCACTGTAGTCGTCATCATTGGCCTGGAATCCTATGCCAGACCGGAACTCAGAGCCATCGGCTTCTTAAAGGAGGGACGTTAAGAATGAAAGAGAAAAAAAGCAATGTTTCCCTGGTTATCACTCTTTTGGCTATCGCCGCGCTGATTTCTTTCTCCCCTCTCTTTATGCTGAAAGACGCCGAATTCGGCGGAGCCGACGACCGTGGAAATACATTAATTGAAACCACTGATCCGGACTATGAGCCCTGGGCTTCCCCTGTCCTTGAGGTAATCCTTGGCGGAGAGCTGCCTGGAGAAGTAGAAAGCATGCTGTTCTGTGTGCAGACCGGCATTGGGGTCGGCGTAATCGCCTTTATTATGGGACGCTTTGTGGAGCGCAGAAAATGGATGAAGGATACAGAAGATGACAGCTGCACTCTCTCATAAAAGACGCGCAGAAAGGAAGGCCGATGATGCCCATCATTGATCGACTCAGCTATCAATCCCGTCTGCGTTTTGTGAACACAGGAGAAAAATTCTTCTTCTCTGTGTTCACTTTGTTTCTCTGCGCAGGCAGCCGTTCCATTCCGCTGGCTGTCTACGTATTTCTGACTGCCGGGTCCCTGACAGTCTGGAAGGGCAGGATCCCGGCTTTCAGATACTTACAGCTGCTGTCTGTTCCATTATTCTTTCTGGGAACAAATTCTCTTATTTTAGGGCTTGCCGTCCGCCAGGAACCGCTTGAACTCTTCGCATATCCAGTTGGACGGTGGTATCTGACTGCCAGCCGGGAAACTGTACTTTACAGTGTCCGGGTATTTCTGACTGCTATGGCGTCTGTGTCCTGCCTGTACGTCCTGTCCTGCAGTACGCCTATGACAGATTTCATTGTCTTTCTGAAGCGCCTCCACATTCCGGCTCTTTTCATCGAACTGATGGTGCTCATCTACCGTTTTATTTTCATTTTGATGGACTGCGCCCATAGTATTTCTGTATCCCAGAAAGCCCGGCTTGGAAACAGAGACTGCAAAACCTCTCTGCGCTCCTTTTCTGCCCTGATATCTGCCCTGTTTATCCAGGCAGTCAGACGCTCTAACCTGCTTTTTGACGCCATGGAATCACGCTGCTATGACGGAAGCCTGAACGTCCTGTCAGAAGAACAGCGTCCCAGGATCCGGGAACTTTTCTTTATTATTTCATATGAGTTGTCAGCCCTGTGCATCCTCTGGCTGACTGCCTGAAAGGAGGCGGCCTGTGAATGAAAATGATATAATTCTAAAAGCTGAGAATCTCTGTTTTTCTTATGATGACGGACAAAATCTTTCCCTGAACGGCCTGTCTCTGGAAATCAGAAAGGGGAGCAGGACGGCCTTTCTGGGCCCTAATGGTTCCGGAAAATCCACCTTTTTCCTATGCTGCAACGGTATCCACAAACCTTCGGCAGGATGCCTTTCTTTTCAGGGAAAGCCTGTATCCTATACAAAAAAATCACTTCTGGAGCTGAGACAAAAGGTGGGCATTGTCTTTCAGGATCCTGATAATCAGCTGTTTTCTGCCAGCGTCTATCAGGAAATCTCTTTTGGTCTTCTCAATCTGGGAATTCAAAAAGAAGAAGCTGCCCGGCAGGTGGAGGCAGTCATGGAACAGATGGAAATCACGCCTTACCGTCATAAACCTGTTCACGCCCTGTCGGGAGGACAAAAAAAACAGGTTTCCATTGCAGATATCCTTGTAATGAAACCGGAAATCATTATTATGGATGAACCTGCTTCTGCCCTTGATCCAAAGCACGCTTCTCTTGTCAACGATGCTGTCAATCAAATGACAGCAAAGGGGATCACAGTTATGATGGCTACCCATGACGCAGATTATGCCTTTTCCTGGGCTGATGAAATCGTCATTTTAAAGGATGGGCGTGTGCTGAGCCAGGGGGATCCTGTATCTGTCTTTTCAAATAAAGATCTGCTAAGCGCTGCCTGTCTGAAACAGCCTGCAGTTCTGACACTTTTTGAAACGCTCTGCCAAAAAGGACTTTTAAAGCAGGGGTTAAAGGTTCCCAGAAATATGGATACCCTGATACAGTATATACAAACATACGGCGGTCTGTAATCAGACCGCCGCCCTTTATGCCCTATTCGCAAAAAATACCTGCTCCTTAACTTTTCTTTTTTAGACAGCCTGGCTGGCTGCCTTTCCTGCCTTCTGCTCTCCGGCAGATTTTTCCTCCCAGCGGTTGTACAGGTTTGCCAATACAGCTCCTGAAATATTATGCCATACAGAGAATACAGCTCCTGGAACAGTGGCCATCGCCAGAGACGGAAACGCTGTTCCTGCCAGGGATGTAGCTAAACCGGAATTCTGCATGCCAATTTCGATAGAGAGGGCTTTCATCTTTGGAACACTTAATCCTAAAGCCCGTCCCAGAGCCAGGCCGCAGGCATATCCTAACAGATTATGAAGGATGACTACCACAAATACGAGAGCTCCTGTAGACATAATCTTTCCGGCATTGTGGGAAACAACGGCCGCTACGATGAGACAGATAGCAACTACGGAAACGCTTGGAAGCACCTTCACCAGCTTCTGTGTCGCCTTGCCGAACATCTTATTAATGATAAAGCCCAGGGCAATCGGCACAATTACTACCTGCACAATAGACATGAACATGCTGACTATATCGACTGTGACTGTTGTGCGCAGCAGCAGATACGTAATAGCCGGTGTGAGAAATGGCGCTAACAGTGTGTTGACGCTTGTCATTCCTACAGACAGCGGCACATCTCCCTTAGACAGATAGGTAATTACGTTGCTGGAAGTTCCGCCTGGACATGTTCCCACAAGCACCACGCCGGCCATCAGAGCCGGATCCAGATGGAAGGCTTTTCCCAACAGCCATGCCAGAAGAGGCATAATGGTAAACTGAGCCGCACAGCCTGCAATGATATCCTTCGGACGTGTGAATATCAGCTTAAAATCATCTAATTTCAGCGTAAGTCCCATGCCGAACATGACAACCATCAGCAGGTAATTCACCCATGAGGTCTGCACCCACAGGCAGGTATCCGGCGCAAGCAACGCCAGAGCTGCTACAGCCAGCACGATAAACGCCATATACGTTCCAAAAAAATCACTGATCTTTTCTAACACTTTCATTTTCAATCTTTCCTCCTGTTATCTTTTTCAGACACAGCTTTTTGTTCTGCGAAGCACTCTTCTGCCAGGCTCTGCAGCGCCTGCGCAATAGAATCAGAAGCCTGCAGTCCCGCGAAGTCCCTTATGCCATAGGGAATTGTGTCCTATGAACTAAAAAAACCTCTGCCTCATAAAGAGACAAAGGTTAAAATCCTCTGCGGTACCACTCTTCTTGCCGGTAAAACCAGCCGCTCCGCCACATATCAAACAATATGGGATAATATAACGGTTATCAGCCGTTCAAACCTACTGGGCCGGGAAAGGTATCCCAGCTGTTTAGCCGAAAGCTCAGGGGTGATTTTCACAAGATAGCCGGACTGCCTCGCACCAGACGGCAGCTCTCTGAACCTGATTAAACCTGCTACTTTTCTCCTTCAACGCTGTGTATTTATCTGTTGCTAATACTCTATCACTGTAAGCCAGCAGTGTCAATAGAAAATTTTATTTTTATTTATTTCCCTTTTCTCTTTCCCGCATGGAAAACACACAGCCGCAGTAATCCTGACGGTAGAGAGCGTATTCTTTAGACAGCTCCGTAGATCTTTTATAACCGTTTTTCTTCTTAAAATCAGAATTCAGATAAGCGACTCCATATCTCGCTCCCATCTCTTCTCCTATCTGATTCAGTCTCGCAGCATCCTTCAGAGGGCTGATTGTAAGCGTGGTCGTAAAATAGTCAAAATTACCTTCTTTGGCCAGCCTTGCCGCCTCCTCAAGGCGGAGAGCAAAACAGATACCGCACCGTTCCCCCCCCTCTGGATCTGTTTCATGCCCCTTCACAGCCTCGTAAAACAGTTCCGGCCTGTATTCCCCGGCTGCAAAAGAAATCGGATGTTCTGCCGGAAGTTCACGGATCAGCCGTTCCACCTCCATGGTTCTCTCCTCATACTCCTCCGGCGGATAAATATTAGGGTTGTAATAATACACTGTAATTTTAAAATACTGGGAAAGATACTCCAATACATAGCTGCTGCAGGGGGCGCAGCAGCTGTGAAGAAACAATGTGGGGACTACTCCCTCCCTTTGATTTTTCTCAATCAGCCGATCCATTTCCTTCTGAAAATTCCTATTATTCCTGCCAAGGCTTTGATTGAAAGTTTTGCAAATTTTATTCATATTTTCATTCATTCTCTTTGTCTCCTGTCTGCCGTCTCTTCGCTTTTCTCGGGACGTCTTATTTTGATAAAAGCAAACTTTTGATCGAAATAAAAAGACTGCCAAAAATCCTTTCAGCAGTCTCCATTTCGCCCATGTTAACTTTTTTCATCTAACTAAACGGCCTTCTCGTTTCTGAGGCCCACTTTTTCGTTTTAATGGTACGTGATGTTCAAACTTCCATGAAACAGCATAAAAGCTGCAAGTAAGGCTCCACTACAGGAAATCCCTGATCCGCTTGCTTCTCACAGGGTTTCTGAGTTTTCTGAGGGCCTTGGCCTCGATCTGCCTGATACGCTCTCTTGTCACGTTGAACTCCTTGCCTACCTCTTCCAGAGTTCTCGGATGTCCGTCTTCCAGTCCAAAGCGCAGCACAATCACCTGGCGCTCTCTCTCTTTCAGATCACCAAGCAGAGCGTCTATGTGCTCTCTGAGCATCACAGACTCCACATTTCCCTCAGGCGTTACTACATTTCCATCTGCCACGAAATCACCTAAATTGGAATCATCTTCCTCTCCAATCGGGGTCTCCAGGGAAGCAGGCTCTCTGGCGATCTGCATGATCTCCATCACCTTGTCCTCCGACATATCAAGAGCTGCTGAAAGTTCAGCGACTGACGGCTCATAGCCCAGCTCCAGGGTCAGCTTCCTCTGCATCTTGGACATCTTGTTAATCGTTTCCACCATATGCACCGGCACACGGATGGTCCTGGCCTGATCTGCAAGCGCCCGCGTCACAGACTGGCGGATCCACCAGGTCGCATATGTACTCAGCTTATATCCTTTTGTGTAGTCAAACTTTTCTACTCCTTTAATCAGGCCCAGATTTCCCTGCTAAACCAGATCCAGAAAACTCATGCCTCTTCCGGTATAACGCTTCGCAATACTTACCACAAGCCTTAAATTGGCCTCAATTAAGCGTTCCTTTGCAGACACGTCGCCTTCTGCCTTTCTCTTGGCAAGGCGCAGCTCTTCCTCAGCGCTGAGAAGCGGAACTGTACCAATCTCCTTCAGGTACATGCGGACCGGATCCTCTGTGCCAATTCCCTCCAGAAGGTCAATGGCATCCAGATCAATGTCCTCCTCCTCCCCGTTTTTCATAAAGTCGTCATCCACATCATCGATCATCAGCAGATCATCTTTGAGCGCAGTCTCATCGATTGCCTCCAGAACCACGTCAATATGGTTCTCTTCCAGATAGTTATAGATCTGCTCCATATCTTCCGGTGACAGGTTGTCGGCGGCAAAAAAATCATTGATCTCT
>CAUCIO010000110.1 GCA_958442925.1 uncultured Clostridium sp.
CTGGCCGGGAAAATTTTATATTTTTTCTCTGTCCTCTTGACGGGGAGCAGTTCAGCAGGGTTTCCTGCTTTTTTTACTATATGAACATAAGAAGTGTACTGCTCTGTCTTTCTGTTCCGGTTGACATACCGGCATTTAGAATAGTAAGATAAAATACAGAAACAGGAAAGGAATCTGATTATGAAAATCATTGAAACATACAGCCCGGAAGAAACCTTTCAGGCAGGAAAGCAGCTGGGGGAGCAGGCGGAGAGAGGGCAGGTTTACTGTCTGAATGGAGATCTCGGCGTGGGAAAGACAGTGTTTACCCAGGGGTTTGCTAAAGGACTGGGGATTCAGGGAGATGTAAACAGCCCGACATTCACAATTATTCAGCAGTATGAGGAGGGACGTCTTCCGCTTTATCATTTTGATGTCTACCGGATTGGGGATATCAGCGAAATGGATGAGATAGGGTACGAAGATTGTTTTTATGGAGAAGGCGTATGCCTGATCGAATGGGCGTCCCTGGTGGAGGAGATTATTCCGGAAACTGCCATTGAAATCAGGATTGAGAAGGATCTGGAACGGGGATTTGATTACCGGAAAATAACGGTGGAGGAAAAAGATGAGAGTATTAGGAATTGAAAGTTCGTCTCTGGTGGCCTCTGTGGCCATTGTGACAGATGGAATTTTAACAGCAGAATATACAGTAAACTTAAAGAAAACCCATTCTCAGACTCTGCTTCCTATGATTGATGAAGTAATTCGTATGTTGGAAATTGAGCTGGAGAGCATTGACGCTATCGCTGTATCAGGCGGGCCTGGTTCCTTTACAGGTCTGCGTATTGGCTCCGCTACAGCCAAGGGACTGGGCCTTGCCATGAAAAAGCCGCTGATTCACGTTCCTACTGTGGACGCCATGGCCTACAATCTCTATGGAACAGACGCCCTGATCTGTCCGATTATGGACGCCAGAAGAAACCAGGTTTATACTGGCCTTTATCATTTCCAGGATGGATTTGAGATTGTAAAGGAGCAGCAGCCGGCAGATATTAAAGAACTGGTGGAGGAATTAAATCAGCGGGGAGAGCGTGTGATTTTCCTGGGCGACGGAGTGCCTCCTTACCAGGATGTGATTGAGGAACTGATAGAGGTTCCGTACAGCTTTGCACCTGCTCATGTAAATCGCCAGAGAGGCGCTTCTGTGGCAGCTCTGGGCTGCGCCTATTTGGCAGAGGGAAAGACAGAAACAGCTATGGACCATAAGCCGGATTATCTGAGAAAATCCCAGGCGGAGAGAGAACGGGAACTGGCAGAGCGTCAGGGAGAGCTGGATAAGCTGGCGGCTGGTATTCAGGTAGTGGAAAAACAGATATAGATAAAACGGAAATACGAATAGCAGACAGAACTGGATATAGGGACAGGAAGGCGGGGAACAACGAATATGAGAATGACAGAAGCGGAAATTCGTCTGAGACCCATGGAAGAAAGGGATCTGACAGGGGTGTCAGAACTGGAACGGTTAAGCTTTTCAGTGCCCTGGTCAGAAACAGTTTTAAGAGAAAGTCTGGAGAGCAGACTGGACTTTCTGTGGGTCCTGGAACAGGAAGAGGAAAGCTGCAGCTTGGAGAATGAAGGAGAATACGGGACTGGGAATCTGGTTGGATACTGTAATCTGCGGATTATTGCCGGAGAGGGAGAATTGATGCGGATTGCAGTTCATCCTGAACTTCGCGGCAGGGGACTTTCCAGGAAACTGATGGACAGACTGTCGGAAACTGCCAGAGAGCAGGAGGTAGAAGCAGTTACACTGGAAGTGAGAACGTCTAACCGGGCGGCTATAGAGCTTTATAAATCCTATGGTTTCAGGGAGGAAGCAGTCAGAAAAAATTATTATGAGAATCCGGTTGAAGATGCTCTTATCATGTGGCTTTACTGTTCTTGAAGAAATTACCACTTAAAAAAGGCATAAGAACGATTATAATTTAGGGGTATCCGCTGCGGATGCCCCGTTTTTCGTTTTGAAGGAAAGACTATCCTGCGAAATGAAAAAAGCACCGCCTGGCAGGAAAGTATTTGGCAATAGAAGAAAGGTGAGGGAACATGAAAAAATACAAAAGCAATGGAGAACTGGAATCCGTGTGCTGCAACTGGTGCGGGAAACGTCTGATTGTAAAGAATGGGATCCTGCGGGAAGGAAGCGCTCATTTTGAGCTTACCTGGAATTATTTTTCAGAAAAAGATGGAGAGATTCATAGTTTTGATCTCTGCGAGTCGTGTTATGACGAGCTGATTAACCAATTTAAAATTGCCGTACAGGTGAAAGAGCAGACGGAACTTTTGTAGAATCTGAGCTGCAGGATAGAAAAAAATTTTTCTTTGTGATATGATAAACAAGAAGGAACTGTAGGATGAAACTACTGCCGGATAGGAGGATCTGGGATGATTATTGAACACAATCCAAAGGAGCTTGCAGCGATGGCGGAATTTCACAAGGGAAACCGGGCAGAAGGACTTAGACTGCAGGAGGAGTTTGCATCTGAATTCAGAGAGGAGTACAAGGATAAAGATCACTGTCCCTGTAAAAAGGCCTGCCGTTACCATGGGAATTGTAAAGAATGTGTAGCGATCCACAGAGCGCATCAGGAGCACGTACCAAACTGCATGCGTCCTGTTTTGAATCAGAAAATCAAGCTTCTGTCTGAGTTGACAGAACATACGATTGCAGGTGAGATAGAAATGCCAAAGGAAATTCTGCGGAAGGAATTTCAGTAGTAAAACCAGCCGATGATGCCGGAACAGCCTGCAAAATAAAACCAGGCGATATGATTTTGGAAATCAGGCGGAGAATCCTGCATGGCAGGGTTCTTCGTTCTTTTTCACTTTATTTAGGAAAGCGTATTTCCTATAAAATCAAAACTGCAGAACCAAAAAAGAAAACAGAGAGGAATTTTTTTATATGTTAGATGTTTGTCTGTTAGGTACAGGAGGAATGATGCCTCTTCCTTACCGGTGGCTCACATCCCTGATGACGCGGTGTGATGGAAGCAATCTTCTGATTGACTGCGGAGAGGGGACCCAGGTAGCCCTGAAGGAGAAGGGGTGGAGCCCAAAACCCATTGATATTATCTGCTTTACTCATTATCATGCAGATCATATCAGCGGTCTTCCGGGCCTTCTTCTGACCATGGGAAACGCAGAGCGGACAGAGCCGGTTACCATGATAGGACCCAGAGGACTGGAGCGGGTAGTAGGTGCGCTTAGAACCATTGCTCCGGAACTGCCGTTTGAACTTCGGTTTATTGAGCTGACAGAACCGAGAGAGCAGCTCCAGATAGGGCCATATGTAATAGACGCTTACCGTGTCAACCACAATGTAGTCTGCTACGGCTACGCGGTGTCTATTCCCAGAAAAGGAAAATTTGATGTGGACAGGGCCAGGGAACAGGAGATTCCCCAGCGTTTCTGGAACCGTCTTCAGAAGGGAGAGACTATTGAAGAGGAGGGACGCCTTTTTACGCCGGACATGGTTCTTGGACCTGCCAGAAGAGGGATTAAGGTAGTTTACTGTACAGATACCAGACCGGTCCCGGTGATTGCAGAGTATGCAAAGGAAGCGGATTTATTTATCTGCGAGGGAATGTATGGAGAGGACGGCAAGGAGGCCAAAGCCAGAGAATACAAGCATATGACATTCCAGGAGGCGGCAGGACTGGCTAAGGAGGCCCAGCCGAAGGAAATGTGGCTGACACATTACAGTCCGTCTTTGACAAGGCCGGATGAATACGTGGATAAGGCGAGAGCGATTTTTGCCCGCAGTAAGGCGGCCAGGGACGGCTGGAGTGCAGAACTGGGATTTGACGAAGATTAGCAATTAGGAGAGAATGAAAGATGAACGGACAAGAGATAAACGAAGATGTTTTGATTCTGGCCATAGAGAGCTCCTGCGATGAGACGGCTGCCTCCGTGGTGAAGAATGGAAGAGAGGTGCTTTCCAATGTGATTTCTTCCCAGATTGATCTCCATACTCTTTATGGAGGAGTGGTTCCGGAGATTGCATCAAGAAAGCATATCGAAAAGATTAATCAGGTGATTGAAAGCGCTCTCACAGAGGCTAATGTGTCTCTGGAAGACATTACAGCTATAGCAGTCACCTACGGGCCAGGTCTTGTAGGCGCTCTTTTAGTCGGCGTGGCAGAGGCAAAGGCATTAGCCTATGCGGCTAAGAAACCGTTAGTGGGAGTTCACCACATTGAAGGACACGTTTCTGCTAATTTTATTGAAAATCCAGATTTGGAACCGCCTTTTGTCTGCCTGATTGTGTCAGGGGGGCATACCCATCTGGTCATTGTGAAAGATTATGGAGAGTTTGAAATTATCGGACATACCAGAGACGACGCGGCAGGTGAGGCTTTTGACAAGGTGGCCAGAGCCGTAGGGTTAGGATATCCGGGCGGTCCCAAGGTGGATAAGGCGGCAAAAGAGGGAAATCCCCATGCCATTGAATTTCCGCGTGCCAAGGTAGGAGATAATCCCTATGATTTCAGCTTCAGCGGCTTAAAATCAGCAGTATTAAACTACATTAATCATGCCAGAATGACAGGAGAAGAAATAAACGTTCCGGATTTGGCTGCTTCTTTCCAGAATGCAGTGGTAGAGTCCCTGGTATCCAGAGCTATTATGGCAGCGAAGGAATACGGATATGACAAACTGGCGATTGCCGGAGGAGTGGCTTCTAATTCAGCTCTCCGGGAGGGAATGCGGGCTGCCTGCGAAAAGGAAGGAATCCGCTTTTATCATCCATCGCCGATTTACTGCACCGATAACGCGGCTATGATCGGAACAGCTGCTTACTATGAATATAAGAAAGGTGCCCGGTCTGGATGGGATTTAAATGCAGTCCCGAACTTAAAGCTGGGGGAGCGGTAGGGATTTAAGAAAGGGAGTGACGCCATGACGAAACAGGTTTCCGCGATTGTTCTGGCAGCAGGACAGGGAAAACGGATGGGAAGCAGAATTCAAAAGCAGTTTTTGGATCTGGGCGGTTATCCAGTTCTTTATTACAGTCTGAAAACCTTTGAGGAAAGCCGGGTATCTCAGGTCATCCTTGTCACTGGAGAACAGGAAATCGAATTCTGCAGGCGGGAGATTGTAGAACGATATGGATTCTCCAAGGTCAAGGCGGTGGTCGCAGGAGGAGCAGAGCGCTATCACTCTGTCTACCAGGGGTTGAAGCAGGTGTCGGCCTCTTCTGATATTGTGCTGATCCATGATGGGGCGCGCCCGTTTGTAGATACAGATATGATAGACAGAACGATCCGGGCAGCAGAGGAGTTTCAGGCCTGCGCTGCCGGTATGCCATCTAAAGATACGGTAAAAATTGCAGATGAAAACGGCTTTGCGGCTTCCACACCGGAACGCTCCAGAGTGTGGATGGTGCAGACACCCCAGACGTTTTCCAGAGCATTAATCTGGAAAGCCTACCAGGCTATGATGGAGGATGAGTCACTGCAGCAGGGAGTGACAGATGACGCTATGGTTGTAGAGCGGCTGACCGGGGTACCGGTGCGGCTGGTAGAAGGTTCCTATGAAAATATGAAGGTGACAACACCGGAGGATATGGAGGTGGCTGCAGCCATCTTAAAACGTCGGGGTGACAGAACGCTTTCTGAAACAGAGGGTTAGAAGGTCTGAGAGGGGGCGGGGACAATCGAAAGAATAGAAAAACAGAACCAGCAGGAAAAAACAGGCAGGACAGAATATCCGGAACAGGTGTTTTCTGCTTGTTTCAGCCGGGAACAGGAGGAAACCTGCTGTCAGCTGATTGCAGGACTGGCCCGCAAAGAGGTTTTAACCAGAGAGAAATGGAAGATTCTCCTTTCGGTAAGAACAGAGAGGACAGCTGCGCTCTTATTTCGGACAGCTAGGCGAATAAGAGAACGCTTTTACGGAAAAAGAGTATTTTTGAGAGGTCTGGTTGAGCCTGACATTTTTTCTGGGACAGGAAATCTTTGGGAGAACCCTGAATATCTAACGGAACAGATGCTTCATTTAGTCTGCCAGGAAGGGTATCAGGCAGGTTTTCGCAGCTTTGTACTTCAGGTGCATTCGGAGGAAAAGAGGGGAGCAGATACATTTCTGTCAGATTTTATAAAACAGATGAAGACAGTCTGCCCTGACTGTGCAGTGACTCTGGCAGCAGGAGAATACCCGGAAGAAATGGTTCGTATGTGTTCCGAGGCTGGAGCAGATCGATATCTGTTCCGTTCTGAAACTGCCGGACAGGGATGCGGCGGCTTGCTGGGCCTGACAGATCCGAAAGGAGAGCAGAGAAAAGCATATCTGCAATTTTTAAAGAAAGACGGATGGCAGACAGGAGTGAGGCTTACTGCCGATTTGTTTATCCGCTGTCCGGAGCGTTTGGCGGAGGAGCTTATGTTTCTTCACAGTCTGCAGCCAGAAATCGTAGAGATCGTACCGTTTGTCCCTGACTGCAGTGCTGTATCAGCAGAGGAGAAGAGGGACGCCCTGGAAATGACGCTGTACCTTATGGGGATTATGCGTCTTCTTTTGCCCCGTGTACTTCTTCCGGTTTCGGAACATCTGGAATCGGTCATTTCAGGTGGACGGGAACTGGGACTTTTATGCGGAGCGAATGTGTTGATTCAGAATCTGCATTCGAGTCCTGGCGGTCATGGACAGCAGCCGGACAGCAATATAGCAGAAGAAAAGATGAGGCTGCGCCATTCGGTGGAAGAAATTGGATATGAGATTGTGGCAGAACGGGGAGACTGCTATGGCTTTTTTGCGTAGAGAGCGTTACACTGACACTTCCGACAGGAAAATCATCGTCTCTGGAGAGGATGCCTTAAGAAAAGCTGAGGGGCCATTTAACTGACTGAGCAGAGAATCTATGTGCAGGAGAAATGTCTTCTGGATATGGATTCTCTATTCAGTTATGACGGGCAGAACGGTACAGAAAAAAGGGATATTTTTGGCTTAGAAGCAAGAATTAGAAAAAACTAAAAAACTAAAAAACTTTAAAAAAACAGTTGACTTCTGTCGAAAACAGTGATAGAATACTTTTCGTTGCCGCCGAGAACGGCAGCTGAGAACAGTAGAAACAGCCTGATATGGCGGCTTCAAAAAAGATTTTTCTTTAAAGAGAAATGAAAAAGTTTCAAAAAGAAAAATAAAAAAGTTCTTGACAAATGAAAAACAGCGTGATATAATAGCTGAGCACGTTTGGAGAGATATCGAAGT
>CAUCIO010000111.1 GCA_958442925.1 uncultured Clostridium sp.
TGGCAATAACATGGCTGTTTGTCACAATTAAAAGCTCTGTATCACTCTTTCCCACAATGATTCCGGAACCGGCGCTGGACGCCTCATACTGCTGAGTTCCGAAAAACCAGTCTTCTGTTGTATAAAGAGTTTTATTATTAATGGCTACCACTGACGGCATGGCTTTTTCTACAATAGCAGATACATCGTTTCCTGTGCTGGCCTGAATCACAGTGCCTCCAGCTGCCTGGGCCTGAGTTTCCGGCTGCGGCGCCTCTGTGGAGGCCTGGGCTGATATCTCTGTCTTTTCTCCCTGGCTTCCTCCTGTCAGATAGCTGATTCCCGCCATCGTTCCGCCTGCTACGCAGCCGAACAGCAGTCCGGCCGCCGCGATCCCGGCCGCTTTCTTAGCCAGGCGGCTTCCTTTCTTTCCACTTCTGTGAGATCCGCCGTCTTCCTGGTTCCGGCTGTTCTCCGCCCTCTGCCATCCGCTCTCATTTCTGCCTTCCTGGCTCTGGCTGTTTCCATACTGATACGTTCCGTATCCTGTATTTTCCTCTGAAGGCCTTCTAATCTGGCCGTACATGCGGCGGCCTGCGCTCCGCTCCTCCGGACGGCCTGTGTGGACGCCGTCCACATAGGAGCCTTCCGTGATATCCACATCATTTTCTCCATTTAATGGTTCGTGATTTTTCTCCCAGTCTTTCTCATTATACATAACAGCTGCTCCTTCCTCTGTTCCTATCTATCTTTCATAATACTTTATGATGTCTTCTCTTTGTTTACAGCCATAGTCTATCAATGATTTGTGATGGAAATGTGAAAATTTTATAATGAAATTGTGTTTTCTGCCGGCTCTCCATCTGTTATACTGTGCATAGGCGGCATTGTCTGCAGCGACGTCCCTGCCTGGCTGTATAGGTGTGAAACAATAGCCCTGCAGTCTTTGCCAACAGAGAGGAGAGAAGATTCATCATGGATACAAATGCAGTTGTACATATTAAAAAAGGCGGCGCCAGAGCTTTAAAAGCAGGAGGCGCATGGATTTATGACAATGAAATTGACCGGATTGAGGGCAGCTTTGAAAACGGAGACCTGGCAACAGTCTGCGATTTCGACGGATACTGCCTGGGATACGGCTTTATCAACACCCGTTCCAAAATCACAGTGCGTATGATGTCCCGGAAAAAAGACGCAGTCATTGACGACGCCTTTCTGGAAATGAGAATTCGAAATGCCTGGGAATACAGGAAGGCAGTGGGCGATATTTCCAGCTGCCGTGTCATCTTTGGAGAGGCCGACTTCCTCCCCGGCATTGTCATCGACAAATTTTCCGATGTTCTGGTAGTAGAATCCCTGGCGCTGGGCATTGATCGGATGAAGCTCACCATCGTGGATATTTTAAAGAGGGTGCTGGCTGAAGATGGCATTGTCATCCGCGGCGTCTATGAGCGCAGCGATGCCAAGGTACGCCTTCAGGAGGGGATGGAACGGACCAAAGGATTTATCGGAGAGCCATTTGATACAAAGGTGGAAATCGTAGAAAATGGTGTCCGCTATCTGGTAGACGTAAAGGACGGACAGAAAACCGGTTTCTTCCTGGATCAGAAATACAACCGCCTGGCCATCCAGAAACTCTGCCCCAGCAAACGCGTTCTGGACTGCTTTACCCACACCGGCTCCTTCGCCCTCAATGCAGGAATCGCAGGGGCAAGGGAAGTATTAGGCGTGGACGCCTCCGAACTGGGTGTCAGCCAGGCCAGGGAAAACGCCGCGCTAAACGGTCTTTCCGACCGTGTCTCCTTCGTCTGCGCCGATGTGTTCGAGCTGCTTCCTGAGCTGGAGCAGAAGGGCGAAAAATTCGATGTGGTAATCCTGGATCCTCCCGCCTTCACAAAATCCAGAAACTCTGTAAAGAATGCTGTCAAGGGCTACCGGGAGATCAACCTGAGAGGCATGAAGCTGGTCAAAGACGGCGGATATCTGGCCACCTGTTCCTGCTCCCACTTTATGACGCCGGAGCTGTTTACAAAAACCATCCGGGAGGCAGCTGGAAACGTACACAAACGGCTCAGACAGGTAGAGTACAGGACCCAGGCAGCAGATCACCCCATTCTGTGGGCGGCCGACGAATCCTACTACTTAAAGTTTTATATCTTCCAGGTGGTAGACGAAAAGTAGTCATTTAATAAGAACTACTTATATATGAAAATTAGTCTTTCTGCAAAATACAGGGGTTTTTTAAAAAATATAGGGAAATTCTAAAAAAACTATTGCTTTTTTGGCGAAAGTCTGCTTATCTATTATATATGATACTTATAAAAACAAAGATAGCGAGGTATGCGAAATGAAACCGATCAAAGAGGGAAAAGTCCGCGAAATTTATGACAACGGCGACAGCTTAATTATGGTTGCGACTGACCGTATCAGCTGCTTCGACGTGATCCTGAACAATATTGTGACAAAAAAGGGAACCGTGCTGACTCAGATGTCCAAGTTCTGGTTTGATTTAACAAAGGACATCCTTCCTAACCATATGATCTCTGCCGATGTGAAGGATATGCCGGAATTTTTCCAGCAGCCTCAGTTTGACGGAAACAGCATGATGTGTAAAAAGCTTCAGATGCTTCCGATTGAGTGCATTGTACGCGGCTACATTACAGGAAGCGGCTGGGCCAGCTATCAGAAAAACGGCACTGTCTGCGGAATTACCCTCCCAGAAGGATTGAAAGAATCCGATAAGCTGCCTGAGCCGATTTACACACCTTCCACCAAGGCAGAAATCGGAGATCACGATGAAAATATTTCCTATGAGCAGAGCATTGCCCATCTGGAGAAGCACTTCCCTGGAAGAGGTGAGGAATATGCTGCAAAGCTTCGCGACTACACCATCGCTCTTTACAAAAAATGTGCTGATTACGCCTTAAGCCGCGGCATCATCATCGCAGATACGAAATTCGAGTTTGGCTTAGACGAAAACGGCAATATCGTCCTGGGAGACGAGATGCTGACTCCAGACAGCTCCCGCTTCTGGCCGGCAGACGGCTACGAGCCAGGCCATGGCCAGCCATCCTTCGATAAGCAGTTCGCCCGCGACTGGCTCACTGCCAATCCAGACAATAACTGGACACTTCCAGAGGAAATCGTGGAGAAAACCATTGATAAATACCTGCAGAGCTACGAAATGCTGACAGGAGAAAAATTAAAATAAGATTGATGTTACAGGGGGCTGCCTGGTATTGGCAGCCCCCTGTATATTATATTAAAGCAAAGTCTCAGCTCTTCTTTTCCGTCCTGCAAGTCCTGTTTATACAGTTGGGCCGAGCCGGATCTACCACAAAATCCACCTCTGCCATTTTCTCAAGCAAGGTGTCTGCATCATGTTCCAGCTTATATTCCATCTCCTCCCGGTACAGAGGAATAACCTGATAAAAATTGACCTCCTCACCGCCGGGAAGCTGGCATAGACCACCGTTCTCCTCTGTATTTTGAGGTTCTATCAGAATCGCAGCGCAGAGTTCTGTGTTCTTTGCAAAGGGTGTTTGCTTATCCATGGTGTGCCCCCATCCCAGCCATGTATCCGACGCAATGGGCAGGCGGGCCAGCGCCTTCAGAAGACCAATCGGCCAGTACCACTGCTCATTTTTCATAGATTCTTCATCCAGTTTCCAGTCCGGTGGCAGGGCGACAGCCAGTTCCGCCCGCTCCAGATGATACTCCGCTAATTCATCCGGTACATTCATCGGATGGGCTCCCATTCCCATGGTGACCAGTGTGTAATAATTCCGCTTCCCGGAAGGCGGTATCACGCAGATATCCACATGGATATCAGGAGAAACCAGCTCGTGAAACACATGGCCAAACTCTCCGAAAGTCCTTTGAATATACTGCTCTACTGCATCCATTTCTTCCTTCGTATAAAGCTCCGGTTCACTGCTTTCCCCTGAAGACCAGAAGGAATCTTCCACCTCTGTTCCGTCTGGATTGAAAGAAATCTGGAAGTATTCCTCCGTCTTTGTCAGCTTATAAAGCAGGCCAAGGTGATAATCCAGTCCCACCAGCACCGTATCCAGGCAGGCCGATCTGCCATCAGGGTGTTCCCGCTCCAGCCACTGTCCATCTTGAAGTCTGTTTTTCAGCTGTTTCAGCCAGTCCATATTCAGCTTGGACATTCCTCCCTCATTCATCTGAAATACCAGATCCACCGATCGCTCCTTTATCATATAAGGGAACTGGATAAAGGGGGCAGCCGGTGTGTACGGTTCTGGCTTTGGACCGAAGACAGTCCAGAATTCTTCCAGACCTTCCTGATTGACTGTCATGCAGGAGATCGCGCGGTATTTATCATCCGCAGCCTCATCCAGCCCCTGCTGGAGAATCTGATCCGCATCGGGATTGATCCAGTGATACTCCATCTGCTCCAGCGCCGCGTCATCCTCAATTTCTTTTTTCAAAGTCAGAAACTCATAATCGCCTGGTTCCAGTGCAAGACCGCGGGCTACCGCCTCCAGGGCACCGGCTTTATTTCCAAAGTGACTGCGCAGCTTTCCTGCCTGCAGCCAGATCCATGGGTAAGCCGGCTCCTCCCGAATCCCCTTTTCCGCATAGTTCAGCGCCTCTTCCAGCTGCCCGCAGTACATTAATGATACTGAATAGCGGTAGTACCACATAGCGCATCCCCCGGCATTTTTCTCCGAATGCTTCATCCACTGAGCCGCTTTGTAATAATACTGGTACATATCCAGATTATTGCAGGCAAAGGAATACCACAGGGCGATCTGAAGGTCCTGCTCAGCCTGGCGCTGAGTAAATCTTCCTTCCTGCGCTCCCTGCTCGATAAAATTCTCCAGCCAGTGCAGCATTTGTCCAAAATAACCTGACACGCCATCCTCAAAGGATTCCAGCGTCTCGATATCCTTTCCTGAAAGCAGCGAACCTGTCTCCGGGTCCACTTCCGGCTCTTTTTCCTGCTCCCACAGGCGAACCGTTCCCACATCCCGGCGGAATACGTGAAAGCCGCCCCATAGCAGATCGGTCTCAGCAAAAAACTCTCTGGCTGCATCCAGAACGGCAGGTAAATCCCAGGCAAGAAAGTCCAGATACCCACAGTACAATCCAGTGGCACCCCCCAGAAAGGTTACTGTATCCGATCCGGCGTGTTCCTGAATCGCCTCCTGCAGGGTATCCCGAAATTGCAGAATCTGCTCAGCCCTGTTCCCGCCTCCAAATCCATCCAGCGGATAACACAGGAAACCAGCTGCAATGCCATCTTTGCGATACTCGTCCTCCATATCGCTCCCGGCGCTCATATACTCATTGATCAGCACCGGCAGGCGGCTGGATCCCGTGTAAACGTCCAGCCGCCAGTCAGCGTCCGAATCCTCTACTGGTTTCAGCTCATAGCTAATATAGCTGTTGTCCAGATAATCTCTGGCATCATCCCAAAGGCAAAATCCCATGTCCTGAAGAGTCTGGCGCAGCTCAGACAGTACCGCAGGCTTGCCAGCGGGCACGCTTTCCCTGGGCTTCTCTATCAGCTGCAGCTCACTGATAAGTGCAATTTCTGACACCTCTCCCAGCACCTGATCGATAAGCGTATAGGCCAGCCACCACGCTTGTTCTTCATCTTCCTGCATCAGTGACAGCAGCTTATCACCATATAAGGACAGAGAGACTCTGTCTTCTTGCTTCTTTGCCCAGACCTGCACCTCCTCTGGCCGAATTTCTGTTTCCCCTGCCCGGAAACCGAACTCTTCAGAGGTTTGCCGCCCCACCAGAATATTCCAATGCTCCAGCACTGACTCCGGTGCATGACGCTGGAAGTAAACCAGGGGAAACAGTCTGGCGCGGCTGCCCTCAGCGCTGAGAATCAACTCATATTTTGTCCCATTAAAGCCCAGTTCAAAGGATGGGGAAGTAAGGGCAAGCTCCAGGGCTGCGCCGCATTTTTCCACCAGCTCCTCTCCCCGTTTCTGCAGCCTATCGTTATCCATCATCTCCCGCAGCTCCCCTTCGATTCCGGTAAAGGCAGTCCAGGCTTCTTCTGTTCTCTCCCGGAAGTTTTTCTCAAACCGGGGCAGGGCCAGCCGTCTGCGGCAGTCGTCAATAAAGAACTGGGTATCTTCATCACCAGGCCGGGCCTCCAGCGCCTGTTCAAAATACCGCAGAGCCAGCCCTTCCTGATCCAGATAATAATAGGCATAGCCCATGCGGAAATTCCAGCAGTGATCCCCTTTAAAATACTCCTCATGGGGACTCAGTAAGGCAATGGCCTTTTCAAAAAGCTCCCTGTTTCCCGGCTCTGCCAGATTGCCGCAGGCCCGGGCCAGCTCGCTGTCCATCTCCGGGGTGCGCTCCCTGGCAGGGATGGCCTCCAAAGCATCAATAATTTTCTGATATTCTCCATCTTCATTCCATTTCTGGCACTGCTCCAGCAAATTCATAGATATTCTCCTTTCTGGTTACTCTTTGTAATTTTCCGCCATATAAATCAATACAGGGCATTGTAAGGATCTAAAAAACCCCACGCCGCACTGCCGCAAAGGCAGATTGACGCAGGGCACAAAAGGACGCGCAGAATCAGCAGCCATTTTCAGAAAATCAGCCGTTTTCCATAATTGTAATATTGAATCAGATTGACCCCTTACAGGAAAGTTCTCATTCTTTCTGTGCATTTTCTTTCTGTGCATTTTCTTTCTATGCATTTTCTTTCACTCCATTAACTGTTTCTTTAACCCTCTGCAATTCATCCAGCAGGGCGTTAATCTGAAATTCCACCATATCCTCTGCCACCTCCGGAAACAGGAATGGCATGGTGTCTGGAACTGCCTTATAAACCATCATCATAGACAGGGCCAGGTTACCAAACAGACGCGAGTCTATACTGCCTGCCGGAATGCCAAAAATCACAAGTAAATCGCGGAATAACCGGGTCTGTTCCCCACGGAACGTCTGAAAATTTTCCTGGGAAAGGCAGCGGTAAACCTCCTGCTCCTCTTCAATAGACAGAACAGCGATGCCCCTTTTCTCGCCATAAACACATAACTCTAAAAACGTCCGGACACCTTCCCGCCAGCTAAATGCAGGATCTTCCATCAGCTGTCTGGCATATTCCAGCAATTTGGGCTGCTGATAACGAAGCGCCTCCAATACCAGTTCTTCCTTCGAGGAAAAAAAGGTGTAAAAAAAGGTCTTAGAAATGCCTACTTTTTTACACAA
>CAUCIO010000112.1 GCA_958442925.1 uncultured Clostridium sp.
TATTTAAATACACCTGATTTTTATATCGGTACACAATATCTGCCACAACAGTCTCCTCCTTCTCTCTCCTGCATCCTATCCCTGGGAACCAATCCGCCATCGGTATTTTACTTTCAGCCGATCAAAAGCAGTTCCCACAGCCAGAAAGGCCAGAGCACTTCCTCCAGACTGCACCGCACTTCCTGATACTGAGGCCAAAAAGGCTGTGTGGAAGCCAAACAGGAGACCTTCTGCTAAAAAGTAACCGAGAGCCGACAGAAAAAATGACAGCAATAAAGCAACGGTGTTTCTTCTGGTAATGATCCGATCTCCTCTGCTTGAAAAAGGGAGAACAATCAGCGGTTTAATTAAAAAAGTGGCCGGAGCCCATAAGGGTGCTGTCAACAGATCTGCGATTACACCTCCCGCTGCTCCTGCTGCCATAGCATAGGGCCGGGGCAGCAGGGCGGCTGCCAGGTAAATCACTGCATCGCCAAAATGAATATAGCCTCCATTTACGCCGGTAGGCAGGTGGAACCAGAGAGTCAGGGCGGCTGTCAGAGCTGCCATGACAGCCGCCTGGGTCATAAGCTCCAGTTTTCTGTCAAAAGTTTTATAATTCGTCTGTTTCACAGCCTGACGCCTCCTTTCCAAGCTCCCAGAGATACGTCTCAAAGCAGATTCCATCATTTCGGTCTGTTCCATCTTCCATAGCGCTCCTGACCCCTTTGCCGATAAAATCCACCGCTCTGCGGACTCCGGACAAAAGAGAAGATCCATTCATAAGAGAGGCCGTAACAACCGAGGCCAGAATATCACCCGTTCCGGAATAGCTGCCTCCCGTTTTGGGAGAAACTACCCATTGGCTGCTTCCATCTTCTGAAATAACGAAATTTCCAATCTTCCCATTTTCCGGTTCAGAAAACTCAATGCCTGTAATGACAGCGCCCCTCAGCGAATAAGCTTCCTTTAGAATTGTCCCCAGTTTTTCAGACAACTCAAGTTTTTCCTGCCTGCAGAGAATGTTTACAGATTCCCAGTCTGGCAGGGATGTTTTGGCCTGCCTTCCCAGTAGAAGCGCCTCTGTCAGATTCGGCGTAATTACATGGGCTTTTTCTGCCAGACAGCTGACAGCCTGCTCCATGTGCCTGTCAAAAATACTGTATCGTTCCCCATTATCCCCTAAGACAGGATCCACCACAATGACTGTATTTTCTTCAGAAAAGTCCTGAATAAACGTAAGGATCTGCTCTGCCTGTGTTTTGTTTAAAAGGAAGCCGGAATAAATGCCGTCAAACTGCACTCCCTGCCGCTTCCAAAGCTTTGAGACAGCAGCCATGGGCGCTGTGAAATCTTCACAGACATAATCCCCGTATCCCGTCTGCCCGCTGAGTATAGCTGTGGGAAGAGGAACAGCCTGTACTCCCATAACTGACAGGATAGGGAGAGCCGCTGTAAGAGAACACTTCCCAAAGCCGGATAAATCATGAATCACTGCTGCTTTTTTCACTGATGTTAAGCTCCTTTCTGCATTTTCAACAGTATACAGCAGAAGTGTACATGTTTAAATAGACAAAAATGTATTTTTTTACAGGTACAGTTTTTAATTTTTCTTGTTTCCTGTCATCCTCTCCAGCGTCCTGCACAGAACAGGGAAGTTAATTGGCTTAGAAATATGAGCATTCATTCCCGCCTTTTCCGTAGCCTCAATATCTTCAGAAAAGGCATTGGCTGTAATGGCAATAATCGGAACCGTTTCTGCATCAGCCCGTTCATGTTTGAGATTTCTGATTGCCAATGCAGCTTCACAGCCATCCATTTCCGGCATCTGCATGTCCATCAGCACAGCGTCAAAGTATGAAACCGGAGAAGAGCAGAATATTTCCAGAGCTTCTCTGCCATTCCATGCCTCTGTCACTTCAATTCCAGCCATGCCCAGCATTTCCCTGCATATCTCCATATTGATTTCATTGTCTTCTGCCAGCAGGACTCTGAGCCCTGACAGACTTGTATACTCCGGCTCATGACGCTCGCTTGTTTCAGAACTTTCAAAAGGACTTTCATCCGCTCCCTCTGCTTCCGTATCAGGCAGGATTTCGAACGGAATCAGCAGAGTAAATTCGCTGCCCTCTCCCAGTTTACTGTTTACGCTGATTTGCCCGTCCATCTGGCTGACAATACTTTTTACAATCGCCATTCCCAGGCCTGTTCCGGCAACGTATTTCGCGCCGAATCTGGTTTCCCTCTCATAGGGCAGAAACAGACGTGTTAAGAATTCCTCAGACATTCCGGCTCCTGTGTCAGAGACGATAATGCGGAACACATCCCCGGACTGTTCCACCATCTGTTCGACAGAGACAGCGATGGAATCACCGGGCTTTGTAAACTTAAAAGCATTGGACAGCAGATTGTTCATTACTTGTCCCAGCCGGAAGGAATCGCCTTTTACTTTCCTGTTTTTGAGATGGAAGGAAGCGGTAAAATTCTTTTCCTCCCGTTCAGCCTGAATGACAAAAGGAGCTGTGTAATCACCGACTGCTGTTTTCAAATCAAACTCATTATGTTCAATGGTGATTTTTCCCTTTCGGACCTGAGATATTTCTAAAATGTCATTGATCAGTCCCAGAAGCTGACGGCTGGAAGCTCCAATCCGTTTCAGATATCCCTCCACCTGTTTTGTATCTTCCGGATGCTTTTCCGCCAGCTCAGTCATTCCGATAATGGCGCTTAACGGAGTTCTCATATCGTGGGACATAGCTGAGAAAAACTGACTCTGGGCATCCTCATTCTTTTTAGCAGTGTCCAGGGCTGTCTCCAGAATCTGCTGATGTTTAAGCTGGTTTTTCTTTTCCTCATCCACTTCGCGAAAGCAGAGCACAGCCTCATTTTTATTCAGGGACTCATCATAGAGAAGGCGGACGTTTACCCACCGGTAGCCATCCTGAAACTGTCTTTGGAAATCGCCGCCATAGTCCTGAACCTTGTGGGACACAAGGCGGTTAATATTTTCCAGTGAAAAGCTTTTAATAAAATCCTGATAGGCCTTTTCCTCAATTACCGCTCCTACTGTTTTCAGGAAATCGCTGTAGCTGCCTTTTTCAGGAACCTGGGAACGGACATAATCCGAGCCTTTGATCATATCATAGGTATCGTTTTTAAAGTTTATCCGGTAGACTGCATAGAATGAATTTCCAAGAACCTGAACCGTCTCATTAATCCGCTTCATTTTTCTGCTGAGCAGAAAGCTTTTAACGCCCATAAACACTGCCATAACAAAACAGAAGCTGAACAGCCCCACATACCAAAGTGTTGCATTCCAGAAGCTTCCCAGCAGTTCTTTGTAGGGGATGGTTACAATACAGATCCAGCCATTATCCATCTTTTCATAATAGACGCCTCTTTTTTCGCCGTTCGGATTAATTACATAAGGATTATTTTCCGGCAATGTTCCCTTTTTGATATCATTCAGGATTCGTTTCAGATAAGGATCGACTCGTTCCACTTCCAGACAGGTCTCGCTGTACAGTACATTTCCGGCTCTATCGCAGAGATAATAAGAGCTTCCTTTTGGCAGTTCTTCATTGTTTGTGCTGATTCTGAATTTTTCTGGAAAAATATCGAATACAAGAAAGGTTTCAGGTGTTTTACATTTCTTAGCGATGGTAATAACCGGTATCTTCTGGCAGGAATCTTCATACATGTCACTGAAAATAACAGATCCGTCTGCTTCCTCTGCCTGACGATACCACTCATGGGCAGAAGGATCGTAGTTTTTATTTTTGATAGCCTCGACAGCAGGAATGACGGATCCGTCTATGACTGCGTAAGGCAGAATCGAATTTTTACCGAATGCAGCGCCGGTATTTTTATAAAAAACTGACAGCCACTCTTTCAGCTGTGTTTCACTGGGACTGTTTTCCAGAAACTGATCCAGATATCTGCCCTGTATGTTCATCAGCATCTGGTATGCCGTAATGTTTTTCTCTTCCTCTACAGAATAGGAGCGGGCAAGTCCGTCTCCCATGACTCTGGCATTATCCAGCAGGTTATTTCGTATCATATGAAAACTTGCGGCAGAAATGACTGCGAACAGAGCCAGCAGAATCAGGCTCTCCCTTGTCCGCAGCAGAGTTTCTTTCAGTTTTCTCTGCTTTCCACCATGGCTGTTTCCTTTTCTGTCTGCACTGTTCTGTCTAACCATATATTACTCCTTCAGGGCCTCGACTGTTTCTTCATAGGCTTTGTCAATACTTCTCATCAGTTCTCTGGCTTCGGAGAGCTTTCCAGCTTTTAGAAGCTCTACCTGCCTGCTTGTAAGCTGATAAAGATTTTTCATTGAAAGATTTCCCGTTACGCCCTTTAAGGTATGAGATTTCATAATGGATGTCTCGATGTCTCCCTTATCAAGAACCTCTTTCAGCTGGCTGTAGGTCTCGTCCTCCAGAAACTTTCCCAGAAACCGCTCAAACATGGCTTCGCTGTCCATAAAGCGTTCCAGAGCTTCCTCAATCTGGATCCCGACTGCTGTCAGCCTGTTATATCTTTCTCTGTTCATCTTTCATACTCCTCTTTCTGTTTGCTAATCTGTATCCGGCGGATAAACTTCATTCTACCTCATCTGCAGTAAGAAGTGTATCCGCCATATTTAAGGAATCATCACCGCAGGTGTCTGGCCATACAGCTGTGATTTTGTCCGTTCACCGCCTGAGCGAAACGATACAGCCCATCCATCATAACAGTCTGAGGACAGGCCAGATTCATCCGCTCAAAGCCATCTCCCTCCGGGCCAAACATACTGCCCTCGTCAAAGAACAGATCGGCTTCCTCCATAATCCTCTCCTGCTCCTGCGGCGTCCAGCCAAGAGAACGCAGATCCAGCCACTGGAGATAAGTTCCCTCCAGCGGGGCTGCCTTTACCTGCGGGCAGTGTTCTTTCAGAAAATCCTTTAACAGCAGATGATTTCTGTAAATCACCTGGACAGCCTCTGAAAGCCACTCATCGCACCTGGTATAGGCGGCTTCCATAGCTTTATAGCCCAGAGCATTTACACGTCCCTCGTAGGAAACGCGGCCCATCTCCGTTTTCAGCCTGTGCCGTCTCTCCCGATCAGGCAGAATCACACAGGAAGCCTCCAGCCCGGCCAGATTAAAGGTCTTGCTGGGAGCGATACAGGTCATGGTATTCACTGCATTTTCCTCTGATAAAGAGGCAAAGGAAGTAAACTCATGGCCCGGCATAATCAGATCACAGTGAATTTCATCAGAAATCACAAACACATGATGGCGCAGGCAGATTTCGCTGACTCGTAAAAGCTCCTCCCTGGTCCACACCCGTCCTACCGGGTTGTGGGGATTGCAGAGAATTAACAGCGTATTGTTCGGATCAGCAGCCAAAGTCTCCAGCTTGTCAAAATCGATCTGATAGGATAGACTCTCCCCTTCTTTCAGAGGGCATTTGACTGTCCGTCTTCCGTTTGTCTCCACTGCCTTATAAAAAGGAGGGTATACAGGAGGCATAATAATGACTCCATTTTCCGGCTCCGTAAAGGCCAGCACGCCGTGATAAAGGGCGTTCACCACTCCCGGAGTGGTGTAAAACCACTCCGGCCTCGTCTCCCAGCCGTATCTGCGTTTCGTCCAGTTTGTACCAGCCCCATACCAGGACGGCTCCGCTGTCTGATATCCCAGCACCGCCGTATCCAGATACTCCTTTAAAGCCTCAATAATCTCCGGCGGATTTTTAAACTCCATATCTGCAATGGAGAACGGGACAATTCCCCTGCCAACCTGCGGTTTTTTCTTTTTCATCAGATTCCATTTTACAGATCCGTTGTCATACCGATCCAGAACTGTCTCAAAATCGTATTTCATATCGTTTCCCCCTTTATCTACAGCGCCAAATCAAACAGCGACAGCTGATTGTTTTCCGGAAGTCCCCGTAAAAGTCCCAGCTCTCCCATTAAATCGGCCACTGTCTTTGTTACCTTGGAGCGGCTGATAAAATCCTCCTTTGAAAGGAAGGGGCCATCCTCAGCGGCAAACACAATGCCGTCCGCCGCTTTCTCCCCCAGGCCGTCAATACTGCTTAAAGAAGGCATCAGCTTCCCGTCTATAATCTGAAAGTTTCTGGCGCTGGCCTTATAGATATCAATTGGCGTAAATTCATAGCCTCTGGCATACATTTCCTGGACGATTCTCATATCCCGCAGCGTATCCTGCTCTTTTTTAGACAAACTGTCCAGCCTCTTTCTGTAATCAGACAGATGGTGCTCCAGCTTCTCTCTTCCCTGGCACATCAGTTCATAGGAAAAGCCGCTGGCCCGGATGCTGAAAAAGGCCGCATAGTAAGCGAGAGGATAAAACACTTTGCAGTAGGCGATTCGCCACGCCATCATTACATAGGCAGCCGCGTGGGCTTTCGGGAACATATATTTGATCTTTTTGCAGGACCAGACATACCAGTCGGGAACTCCGTGAGCTGTCATCTCCTCCTCCCACTCTGGCTTCAGGCCCTTTCCCTTACGGACGCTCTCCATGATTGTAAAAGAAAGCCCCTCCTCCAGCCCCATGCCGATTAAGTAGACCATGATGTCGTCTCTGGTACAGATGGCAGTCTGAATGGTCGCCTTCCCCTCCTGAATTAAGGTCTGGGCATTTCCCAGCCATACATCTGTACCATGGGCCAGTCCGGCAATGCGGACCAAATCGGAAAAATATTTCGGCTTAGTATCTAGCAGCATCTGCATGGCAAAATCTGTACCAAACTCCGGCACTCCCAAAGCTCCCAGCGGACATCCCCCGATATCCTCCGGCGTAATCCCCAGGGCTTCTGTGCTCTGAAACAGGCTCATAACTTCTTTCGAATCAAGAGGAATATCCTTGACTGGATCAAGCCCTGTCAGATCCTGCAGCATACGAATCATGGTCGGATCATCGTGTCCCAGAATATCCAGCTTCAACAGGTTGTGATCAATGGAATGATAGTCAAAATGTGTGGTAATAGTCTTCGTTCCCATATCGTCTGCCGGGTGCTGCACTGGAGTGAAAGAGTATATTTCCTCACCATGAGGAAGCACAATAATTCCTCCAGGATGCTGCCCTGTGGTTCTCCTGACGCCTACGCAGCCTGTGACAATCCGGTTAATCTCACAGCCTCTCTTATGCTCTCCCCTCTCCTC
>CAUCIO010000113.1 GCA_958442925.1 uncultured Clostridium sp.
GAAGTTACGACAAGATTGTTACAGGGGATTTAGGGGCCGTAGGCCAGAAAATTCTCTTTGATTTTCTGGATCAGGCAGGTTTTGATGTGAGAGGCGTGCATCTGGACTGCGGAATGATGATTTTTGACAGCGCCTCCCAGGATACTCACAGCGGAGGAAGCGGCTGTGGCTGTTCCGCTGTGACTCTCTGTTCCTATCTTCTTCCGAAGCTTAAAGATGGAACGTGGAAGCGGATTTTGTTTCTGCCTACAGGAGCCCTTCTGTCTCAGATCAGTTTTAACGAGGGACAGAGTGTTCCTGGAATCGCCCACGGTGTAGTGATTGAGAGTGCAGAGAGGAGATAGGATGGATTATCTGAAAGCATTTATAGTTGGCGGCCTTATCTGTGCAGGGGTACAGATCCTTATGGAGAAGACGAAGCTGCTGCCGGGAAGAATTATGGTTCTCATGGTAATGTCAGGTGCTGCATTAGGCTTTCTGGGATTCTACGAGCCCTTTGCAGAATGGGCCGGAGCAGGGGCTTCAATTCCTCTGCTGGGCTTTGGGAATACCTTGTGGAAGGGCGTGAAAGAGGGACTGGAGACAGAAGGACTGCTGGGTCTTTTTAAGGGAGGACTTACAGCGTCTGCCGCCGGAATTTCAGGAGCACTGATTTTTGGATATCTGGGAGCCCTGCTGTTTAAGCCTAAGATGAAGGACTGAAAGAAGAAGGGAAATTGAAAAAGACCTGGAACAGAGTGGGAGTTCTGTTCCGGGTCTTTTTCTGCATCTATGGGCGGCAGCGTCTACTCTGGCGCAGCCGGCACAATGGGGATATTGCTTCCTCCCGGATCCAGAGAGGAGCCGCCGGAATTGGGGATATATCCGGGGCCGAAGGGCAGCTCATTTCCGTTGCCTGGATTGGGATCAATAATGGTAGAGGAACCCGAATGGACGCTGCAGGTTCCAGGGATTGCATATTTTGAGTCATCTGTATAGCCCTCATCCGGCACTACCATAAAGGTTTTGGATACAAGCTGATTCTCCGGACAGAAGGCAGTGGGACGGCCGCCGGATACGCCGCAGACAGAAACGCGGACATGGCAGTCACATGTCTCTGTAGGGGCAGTTCCTTTGGCAAAATATTCTGTGTAGGTGGCGTCGCCTCTCGGATCTGAGCTGCATACGCCGGGGATCGGAAGCTTGCCTGATTTACGGCAGATTTCCACCTTTTCCACACTGTCAGGCGGTACAAAGCCGGGATCGGAAAGACCTTCATGAATCCTGGTCATGATGTTTCTCCAGATAGCTTTGTGATAGGAGGTTCCTCCGGTAATGCTTCCATTGTTGTCGTAGCCGGACCAGATACCTGCCGTGTAGTAAGGCGTAAAGCCTACAAACCACAGGTCGTTATTGCTGGTGGTCGTACCGCTCTTTCCTGAGGTGGACATACCTGGAACAGCCGCCGCAGCGCTGGTGGTGCTGGGCTGGGAACCGGGAGTTGCGAAAAGGCTCTGGCTTACCACAGAATCCGCCATGGCGTCTGTAATCAGAAAAGCGGTAGAGTCCTTCATGACACGTCTGGGCTCCGGCTCATTGTCAATGAGAAGCTTGCCGTTGTGATCCAGAATTTTTGTAAAGAATACAGGTTCTCTGTATTCGCCGCCGTTGGCAATAGAAGCGAAAGCATCTGTCATCTCCAGGTTGGTGACGCCTAATGTTAGTCCTCCCAGACCCAGAGACGGGGTGACGTCTTCTGATACCAGAGTGGTAATACCCATCTTTTTTGCATATTCCACACCCAGCTGGGGAGTCACTGTATCCACCAGGCATTTCAGGGTAATGATGTTCATGGAGTAGGCAATTCCCTCCCGGATGTTGTGGTAGCCCATATAGCCCCGGTTGGCGTACCAGTTGCGGAAACTTTTGTCGCCGATGGAATAAGGGGCATCATAGTAAACGCTTCCAAGGGTTGCTCCGTAGGTATCCACAGCAGGGAGAAACGAGGTAATTACCTTAAAGGCGGAACCGGGCTGGCGCTTGGCGTTAGTAGCGCGGTTTAAGGTACGATTGGCCTTTTTCTCACCGCGGCCTCCGCTGATAGCCTTAACCTCACCGGTTGACTGCTCAATCAGAACGAAAGAGGCCTGAGGCTGAAGCGTAGTGGAAAGGGATTCCCCTATAATTGTATCCCCCTCCTTGATGAGCCAGGATTTGTACTGCTCCACAGCTGCCTTGGCTTCCTCCTCGCTGCCGAACAGTCCGGTGTATCCGGTCTGTCCCAGTGTATCAGTAAAATAATTTTTGATATGTCCTTCTGAGAAATGCTCAGTGGTTCCGTCATCATGGGTGACAGACAGACGGTATTCTATGGAATACTGCGCCAGGGCATAATTTTCAGGATTGCTGATCTCTTCATCTACAATTGCCTGCATCTTCGGATCCTGGGGCGTGTAAATACTCAGACCTCCGCTGAATAAAAGATTGCTGGCCTGGGTATCCGTATATCCCAGTTCCTCCTTCAGGGCCTCAGTTACCTGATCGATAAGCTCGTCCGTATAGTAGGAATAAGGAGAGTTGCTTTCCTTATTTGCCAGATCCACATTCTGAATTCTGGAATACACATCATCGGCCAGAGCTTCCTCCTGCTCTTCCTTGGTAATGTAATCCTGATTGTACATTTCCTGGAGGATAGTGGCCCGGCGTTCAGCGTTGTCCTTGGATCCCGTAATGGGATTCAGGCGGGACGGGTTTTTGGTGATAGCGGCGATAACCGCGCATTCTGACAGCGTCAGTTCAGATACATCTTTATTAAAATAGCGCAGAGCCGCCGCCTTGACACCCAGGGTGTTATCTCCCAGGTTGATGGTATTCAGGTAATTTGTAATAATAATTTTCCGATCTACGTTTTTAGTGAGCTGGAGAGCCAGGTACTGTTCCTGAATCTTTCGCTCAATTCTGGCGCCGGAGCTTGTCTCCATGCCGCCGTTAAAGACTGTATTTTTAATTAGCTGCTGAGTCAGGGTGCTGGCGCCGCCCTGGTAATTGTTAGTCAGTACGCCTACTGCCGCTCTGGTAATGGAGCGCAGATCGATGCCGCTGTGCTGCCAGAAGCGGGAATCTTCGATAGCCACAAAAGCGTTAATTAAATCTTCCGGAAATTCTTCGTAGGAAGCCTCGATGCGGTTGGCGTTCATACCTACCAGAGTGTCCGTTACATTGCCCTCACAGTCGTAAATCGTAGAAAAATAACCGCTGGGAGCAAAGCTTTCAGCATTAAAATCAGGAGCTGTGTCAATGATGCCCTTAAACATTCCAATTCCGGCGCTGAAGCCGGTTACAAAGATAAACAGGCACAGTACGAGCGCTGCCTTAAAAAAGGAAAGGAAGAGACGATTCGTATATTTCTTCTTGCGGGAACCAGCGGACGCAATCTGCCGCCTGGTTTCTTTTCTGCCATAATTCATACAAGGCCTCCTTTGGCTTATCATTATAACAAAAGTTTTCAGATAATTCAAGACTCGCAGTTATCGCCCAGACTGCAGTTTTTGTCCGGGCATCCCCCAGTTAATAATTACTGCTGAAACACTTATGAGCGGGAAAAATTTTTCGGTGACTTTCAGTGGAACAGGAAAAAATTTCCCCTCTCATAAACAGGAGCGATCTTTCTGGTTGCAATCTGTTCAAATTAATAATATACTCAAAAAACAGAAAGAAATCACGACAGGGAGAGATTCCATGAAAAAAAGCTATAAAATCCTCTACCAGGCAGGGGAGGGAGAGATTGTAGAGAAAAAATCCCGATTTATCGCGACTATCCGGCCGGTGGAGTCAGAAGAGGAAGCGTTATCCTTTATCGCTGAGATGAGAAAAAAATACTGGGATGCCACCCATAACTGCACGGCTTTTGTCATTGGGGAAAACCACGAGCAGATGCGGTGCAATGATGACGGCGAGCCTTCCCAGACAGCGGGACGTCCCATGCTGGACGTGCTGTTGGGAGAGGATGTGCACAACTGCTGCGCAGTGGTTACCCGGTATTTTGGCGGGACACTTCTGGGAACCGGAGGGCTGGTGAGGGCCTACTCGGCGGCAGTGAAAGAAGGGCTTAAAAACTGCCGGATTCTGGAAAAACAGCTGGCCAGAAAGCTGACAGTGGAAACTGACTACACAGGTCTTGGAAAAATTCAGTACATTCTGGGAGAAGAGAAGATTGCGGTTCTGGACAGCCAGTATGCAGAAAAGGTATCCCTGACGCTGCTGGTTCCCGTTGACCAGCTGGATCCCCTGATGGAAAAGCTGACAGAGGGGACAAACGGGCGCTGTGTGATGGAGCCGGGAGATGAGGTCTGGTACGGCCTTCAGGGGAAGGAGATTGTTTTCCTGTAAAATAATCTTGAACTTAGGCAGAGTTAATGATAAAATATCAAGTTGTGTAAAAATAAGAAGAAAAGAGAGAGATAGATTATTATGAAGACAAAGCGTGAAGATGTCAGAAACATCGCGATTATTGCCCATGTAGACCACGGCAAGACAACGCTGGTAGATCAGCTGCTGCGCCAGAGCGGCGTGTTCAGAGCCAACCAGGAGGTAGTAGACCGGGTTATGGACTCCAATGATATTGAGAGAGAGCGTGGAATTACAATTCTTTCCAAGAACACAGCTGTATTCTACAAGGGAGTAAAGATTAATATTATCGACACCCCAGGCCATGCCGATTTCGGCGGCGAGGTAGAGCGTGTACTCAAGATGGTAAATGGAGTTATTCTGGTGGTAGATGCCTATGAGGGAGCCATGCCTCAGACCAAGTTCGTTCTGAGAAAAGCGCTGGAGTTAAATCTTCCGGTTATCGTGTGCTTAAACAAGATTGACCGTCCTGAGGCCAGACCGGATGATGTGATCGATGAAATTTTAGAGCTCTTTATGGATCTGGACGCTTCTGATGAGCAGTTAGACTGCCCGTTCCTGTTTGCTTCCGCCCGTTCCGGCTTTGCGAAGAAGAATCTGGAGGATCCGGAGACAGACATGTCCCCGTTATTCGAGACTATTTTAGAGTACATTCCGGCTCCGGAGGGAGATCCGGAGGCTGAGACACAGGTGCTTATCAGCACCATTGATTACAATGAATATGTAGGCCGTATCGGCGTAGGAAAGATTGACAATGGTTCCCTGAAGGTAAATCAGGACTGCGTCATTGTCAACCACCACGAGCCGGACAAATTCCGCAAGGTGAAAATTGGAAAACTCTACGAGTTCGAGGGACTGAATAAGGTGGAGGTAGCAGAGGCCGGAATAGGCGCGATTGTAGCTATTTCCGGAATTTCCGACATCCACATCGGAGATACTATCTGCTCTCCGGAAAAGCCGGAGGCGATTCCGTTCCAGAAGATCTCAGAGCCGACGATTTCCATGGATTTCATGGTAAACGACAGCCCTTTAGCAGGACTGGAAGGCAAGTACATTACCTCGCGCCATATCAGAGAAAGACTGTTCAGAGAGCTGAACACAGACGTGAGCCTGAGGGTGGAGGAGACAGATTCTCCAGACTGCTTTAAGGTGTCCGGCCGCGGTGAGCTGCACCTGTCTGTTCTGATTGAAAACATGAGAAGAGAGGGCTTTGAGTTTGCAGTCAGCAAGGCGGAGGTGCTCTATCACTATGATGAGAGAAACACCAAGCTGGAGCCGATGGAAATTGCATATGTGGACGTGCCGGAGGAATTTACAGGCGCGGTAATCCAGAAGCTTACCAGCCGCAAGGGAGAGCTTCAGGGCATGAGCCCTATTGGAGGCGGCTACACCAGACTGGAATTCTCCATTCCGTCCAGAGGTTTGATTGGCTACAGAGGAGAATTCCTGACAGATACCAAGGGAAATGGTATTTTAAATACCAGCTTTGACGGATACGGCCCGTTTAAGGGTGAGCTCTCCTACAGAAAACAGGGTTCCCTGATCGCCTTTGAGGCCGGCGAATCCATTACATACGGCCTGTTCAACGCCCAGGAGAGGGGAACTCTCTTTATCGGGCCTGGCGTGAAGGTATATTCCGGAATGATTGTAGGACAGAGTGCAAAGCCGGAGGATATCGAACTGAACGTCTGCAAGACAAAGAAGCTGACCAACACACGTTCTTCCAGCTCTGATGAGGCGCTGAGACTGACTCCGCCCAGAGAGATGAGCTTAGAGCAGTGTCTGGACTTTATTGACACAGACGAGCTTTTGGAAGTAACTCCCACAAGTCTCAGAATCCGCAAGAAGATTCTGGATCCGACCCTGAGAAAAAGAGCTATGATCAGCCGGAAAGAGGCAGAAAAGAATAGAGGCTAGAGAGGACAAAAAAGTACCTTGACAGCGGTAAAAAGACAGGAAAAGTCAGAAAATCACTGAACTTTTTCTGTCTTTGTCATTTTGTGTAGAAATTTTTGTATCATTTCCGTGTATTTCTTTAGAACCACACACATACATATTATATTAGCAGCCAAGCTGAATATGAAATTTGAATTAGGAAGAGGAGAAGTACAATGTCAGAAAAAGTGATTGAAAACAACAAGGTAAGCGTGATTGGAGAGGTAGTCTCTGAATTTACATTCAGCCATGAGGTATTTGGAGAAGGTTTTTATCTGGTAAGTCTGGCAGTCAGCCGCTTAAGCGATCAGGTGGATGTGATTCCCCTGATGGTGTCTGAAAGGCTTTTAGATGTGAAACAGGACTACAGAGGCAGAACCGTTGAAGCTGTCGGTCAGTTCCGCTCTTACAACTGTCATGAAGGAGTCAAAAACCGCCTTGTACTCTCCGTTTTTGTCAGAGAGTTAAATTTTCTGGAAGAATTTACAGACTGCACGAAGACAAATCAGATTTATCTGGATGGATACATATGTAAGGAGGCTATTTACAGGAAGACGCCTCTGGGACGGGAGATTGCAGATCTGCTCCTGGCAGTGAACAGACCTTACGGAAAATCAGATTACATCCCCTGCATTGCCTGGGGCAGAAACGCCCGCTATGCTTCCGGGTTTGCCGTAGGTTCCAGAGTGCGGGTGTGGGGACGTGTTCAGAGCAGAGAGTACACGAAGAAGCTGAGCGAGACCCAGTGTGAAAAGCGAGTGGCCTACGAGGTTTCCGTCAGCAAGCTGGAATGCGGAGCAG
>CAUCIO010000114.1 GCA_958442925.1 uncultured Clostridium sp.
GACAGAAACCGTTCAGGCGGCTGAGATAGGGAGGTAATCTGCAGGAGTTTTCAGCTTCAGAGCAGAAAAGAATGTAAAAAAGAGAAGAGGAGAATGTGTTCCAGCCTTTGAATCAGAGCGGAACGGTTCTGCCTCTTCTTTTTTATGTTATGAAAACAGTATTTTAGAATCTTGATCAGGCCAGATGGAACAGGTGAAACAGCATCAGCCATGCCATGCCGTAGTAGGTGATAACTGCCACCAGATCGTTGACCGTGGTGATCAGCGGGCCGGAAGCAACTGCCGGATCTACCTTGATTTTATGGAAAAACAGAGGGATGACCGTTCCGGCAAAGCTGGAAATGGCCATAGCCAGCACCAGGGAAATGCCCACGCAGGCGGATACTGCAAAGCCGTACAGGATGGAATTTCCCTTGAACAGCCATACGTAGACGCCGATACAGAGGAAGGATACGATTCCCAGCAGGCCTCCGTTTGCCATGCCGATTTTGACTTCCTTCCAGATGAGAGCCAGTCTTGTCTTAAAGGTGATGTCCTCGTCCATGAGAACGCGGATGGTAACTGCCAGGGACTGGGTTCCCACATTTCCGGCCATGTCAAGAATCAGGGACTGGAAGCAGACAAGAATGGCCACTTTGGACACGATGCCCTCGAACATTCCTACCACGCTGGACACGAACATGCCAAGGAACAGCAGCGCAATCAGCCAGGGAAGGCGTTTTTTCATGCTGACAGCCAGAGTTTCTTTCATGTCTTCGCTGCCGTCACCTTCTGCGATACCGGCCAGCTTGTTGTAAACTTCTTTGGATTCTTCTTCCATGTAGTCTACAATATCCTGGACGGTAATGATACCGATCAGCCGGTCATCCTGGTCCAGCACAGGAAGAGAGTCTTCTTCGTAATCGCGGATCCAGTCCATACACTCTTCCAGATCGTCGTGATCGTGGACAAATGGATAGGAGTTGACAATGATGCTCTCCAGCGGCGTGTATTCCCTGGCTAGGATCAAATCTTTCAAATCAATGGCTCCATAAAAGCGCTCATGCTCATCGACTGCATAGAGTGTGGTAATATTGTCATTGTCAGCAGACTGGCGGATGAGCTCTTTCATGGCCTCCTTGACAGTCAGCGTGTGACAGATGGAGATATAGTTGTTGCTGATCAGGCTTCCGATTTCATCATCCTCATAGGAAGAAATCAGTTTAATATCTCCAGAGGTTTCCTCACTTAAATTTTCCTCGATCTTATCCTGAAAGGAATCAGGCAGCTGCTCTAAAAGCTCTGCCGCATCGTCAGAGTCCATGTACTCAATAACGCTTGCAGCCTCTCTGGGGGCCAGCTCAGTCATCAGGGTTTCCGGCTCGTCATAGTAGGAGAAGATCTCTGCCGTCCACTCTGCGCCCATTTTTTCGTAGAGCTCACGCCGCTCCTCCGGTGTCAGTTCCTCTAAAGCCTGGGCAATATCATAGTCATGGTAATCATCCAGATGGGAGAGCAGTGCCTCCCGGTTTTTTTCAGCTCTTATAAACTGGATGATCTCCTGAACAATCTCTTCGTTGATAAATTCATGTCTTCTCATGTCAGTGTCCTCCTATTTGGCATATCGCAGAATACGCGAAGAGCCAGCTGAAAAGGACCTGGCACGATTAGATGGATCTGCACAGGCGGATAGCCAGCTTCGCGTATTCTAATTTACAGGTATCAGGGTGACTGTCTCCGTCCATGCGTTCACATCCTTTCTTCTCATCGGCAGCAGATCAGCTGGATAGTCTCAGCCGGATGCTGCAAAAAAAATCCATATCATCAGCCTGAGCGAATGATATGGATCTGGAAATACGTATCACTATCCGTTCAAGCTTTAGCTTCACAGGGCCTGAAAATTACATTATTCTGCGCCTTAGCCCGACGCAGACTGCTAACCTGATTAGAAGTGTCTCCACTTTTAACCGGCAGTAACCCTTATCCCTGTGGTAGCCTCACCTACCGAATGTTCTTTTTTCTCTTTCAGTTCTAACACATATGAAAGCCTGTGTCAAGAAAAATCAATTTCACTGTCCTCGATTTTTTTTCTGGTGTAGTCCATCAGGAAGCAGAAAAAGTCTGTGGCTGTTTTCATCTCCTCGCTTCTGGGGCGGAAACGGATGATAATATCCCTACAGCATTCCACCTGTGCGATGGGAAGAAGGCGGATTTTTGGGGATGAGAGAAGTCCCCAGGAATATTCTGGCCAGAAGCCTACGCCCAGGCCTGCGGCAATCAGGTTTCGGACCGATTCCGGGTTATCTGTTTCACAGACAGTATGGGGAGCAAAGCCAGCCTCCAGGCAGAAACGATCGCAGATCCGTCTGATTGGCCTGTTGTTTGACAGGCTGATAAAGCCTTCGTCCTGAAGTTCAGAAAGTGTAACAGAGGTTCGGGAGCCATAGGCAGAATCTGCAGGCACAGCCATAAAAAAGCGTTCTCTGAGAAGAAGGTGATCCTCAGTACGCTTGAATTCTCCTGGAAATGCTGTGGAAATACAGATATCGTCGTGTTCTCTGGACGGATCCTGTACCAGGCGGAAAATGACTTCCGGATGAAGCTCTTTATAAGCAATGATGCAGTCTGTCACCAGCCTGGTGGCGGCCAGCAGATTCAAGTAGATAGTGCGCTGATTCATCAGATCCCTCTTCTTAATTTCAGACGGAAGTTCCTCCAGGGCAGCCATGATCGGCAGCAGTTTCTGCTCCAGAAAGCGGCCGGCGTCGTTTAAGCGGATATTTCTCTTTTCCCGGTCAAAGAGAGGAACGCCCAGCTCCTGTTCCAGACGCTTGATGGACTGGGAGAGGGCCGGCTGGGCAATCCTTAGAACTTCGGCTGCCTTTGTCATGTGCTGGTATTTGGCTGCTACAAGAAAGTAGCGAAGCTGAAGCAGTTCCATATGATAAACAGCCTCCTTTCAGAAATTGTTAAAAAATAGGAAAACCAGTTCCCTGATTTACAGAAGAGACTCTTGGGTTTCACCTATTATTATACGGTAAATTCAGGAAAATGGAAGAAAAACAGGGAAATTTATAACATAAATGTTATGAGTTGATAAAAATAAAGTATTGGATATCGTTAAAAAAATAACGTATAATAAGGGCAAAGATAAGGAGAACCCATAAACGGGAAACGGAAAGAGGCTTCGGCCCGAATAAAAAGATAATGATTCAGGAGGACGCAGGTTATGTCAAGAAAAACAGTTTGTATTGAGAGAGAGTATGGAAGTAACGGACGTAAAATTGCAGAGTGGCTGTCTAAAAAGACAGGAGTCCCGCTCTATGATAAAAAGGCTCTGACACAGGTGGCAGAGGAAAATCATCTGGCTCCGGAGGGAACAGCAGAGGATGAAAATAAAATTCCTGCTATGCACAGAGAAGCCATCAAATTTCTGGCTGACAAGGGATCCTGCATTTTTGTGGGAACCTGCGCAGCCGGTGTACTTCAGGGAAGAGATAAGAATGTTAACGTCTTTGTAAAGGCTGATATGGAAAGTAAAATCCGCTGGGCCATGGACAGTGAAAAAATCGACCGCCAGACAGCAGAGGAAAAGATTGCCACTATGGATAAGGAAAGATGCAGAATGCGTGATATTTATTCTGTAACAGAGTGCGGAGATAAGGTGGATTACGATCTGATTATTACAAGTTCACGCTTTGGAATCGAGGGAACTGCAGATATGATTCGCTCCTGCATGGCTCGGTTCTAGGAATTATCAAGCCTCCCTTTTTATATTCATATATGTGTTTTAATGTTCAGGGCCTCCCCAGAGATCTTGCTTTTCTCTGCGGGAGGTTTCTGCTTGATGTTGGGAAAATGCTGTTGTATGATAGGGGTATTCAAAAGAAGTGCGCAGGGGATTTGTGCAGGAAAGGAACAGGTTATGGAATACAGCAGAAAATTTCCAGAGATTGAATATGCGGAGATTCAGGCTCCAACGGCCTCTTTCCCAAAGGGGCCGGTAGACTTGACAGACGCGACTATGGAGAAGCGCCGAAGAAATATTTTAAAGCGGATGGAGGAAAAAAGTCTGGATACTCTTTTGATCTATGCGGATCGGGAGCATGGAGGAAATTTCGGATATCTGACAGGATTTGAACCGCGGTTTGAGGAAGCGGCTCTGGCACTTCACAGAGATGGAAGAGCAGTGCTTCTCCTTGGAAATGAAAATATGAAGATGGCGGCTTACAGCAGGATTTTGGCAGATACTGTGCACGTTCCTTATTTTTCCCTTCCCAATCAGCCCATGGGAAATCAGAAACCTCTCTGGCAGCTGATAGAGGACGCCGGAATCAGAAGCGGAAGCAGGGTGGGAGCAGTAGGCTGGAAGCTGTTTACCAGCCGCTTTGAGGACAAGGGACAGCTGTTTGATCTGCCCTGTTTCCTGATGGAGGCATTGAGAAAGGCGGCAGGAGAAGAAGGAAGCGTAGTCAATGCTACCGGCTTTTTTATCCACCCGAAGACAGGAGCCAGAATTCATAATAATGCCAATGAGATTGCTCACTATGAATACGGAGCCGCTCTGGCCTCCTGCTGTATGATGGAGATGATGGATCAGATTGAAGTGGGAAAGACGGAGATCGAGCTGGCCTCCTTCCTGGCGGCAGGGGGGCAGCCGGTTAATGTACAGACAATCTGCGCTGTTGGAGACCGATTTACCAATGCTGTCGTTGCTCCCAGGAACAAGACAGTTTCTCTGGGAGATAAATTTTCGTCTACTCTGGGCTTCCGGGGAGGCCTGACTTCCCGTTCCGGCTATATTGCCAGGACAGAGGAGGATTTACCGGAGCAGGTGCAGGACTATCTGGAAGCGGTGGCAAAGCCTTATTACCGGGCGGCGTCAGTCTGGTATGAAACCATGGGGCTGGGGCTTTCAGCAGAGCGGCTGTACCATCTGATAGAGGAGGTTCTGCCCAGAAATGTTTACGGCTGGACGCTGAATCCAGGCCACTATGTGTCGGATGAGGAGTGGATGGCTTCTCCATTTTATGAGGGCTCAGAAACTGTAATAGAAAGCGGAATGATGTTTCAAATGGATATTATTCCGTCTGTGCCGGGATATGGCGGCGTCAGCGCAGAGGATGGAATTGCTGTGGCAGACGAAAGGCTTAGAAAAGAGCTGGAGGAGATATACCCAGAGGTTTGGGAGAGGATAGAGAAGCGCAGGGCCTATATGGAAAAGGAGCTTGGAATCTGCCTGAAACCGGAGATTCTTCCTCTTTCTGACACAGAAGGCTACCTGCGTCCCTTCCTTTTAAATAGGAAGAAGGCCTTCCGGAAAAAATAAAACGGGAGCCTGTTTTCCCTTTATCGCAGCAGAAAGACCTGAGCGCTCTGGAAGGGAAGGCTTTTGGCCTGGGCATGGGAGTCGCAGTAAATATCAACATGATTTCCCTTTACTCCGCCGCCGACATCCTCTGCCACATAAACCTGGCCGTTAATGAGGAGACGGCTTCCCATAGGGATAACCCGCGGGTCTACGGCTACAGTTCTTCTGGAGACAGCCATAGCTCCGGAACTGGTGCGTCTGCCCCAGCCTGCGCTGCACTTGCTGCAGGCACAGTAGCCGGTAATGCGGAAGGAGCCCATATTCTGTACAGAGGAAATTCCTTCCGGAAGTCCGGTTTCGCCGCCCTGGTTTCCTGAATAATGGGAGAGAGAATTACCCACCGTTTTTCCACCGCTTACAATGGAGGCTGTGTAGAGACCGCCTCCCAGAGAAGCCCAGTCAATGGAAGTGTAAAAACCGGGAGTACTGCCGCTGCCAGTCTTCCCTTCCAGATCAGGACGTGACAGGGAGGATGTCATGGGGATTTCCTGAACCGTTTCCCCTGTAACAGCGTTTGTCAGGCGGATGGAAAAGGATGCCGTCTCAGCAGGACGGCCTGTTTCATAAAACCATCCTGAGATGCCGGATTCATCAAAAAAATCAAGATGTCCTGCGCTGCCGCCGGATGCAAAAGAAGAAAAAGCAGCAAGCAGTGAAAAAAACATGGTGATAAAACATAATTTCAGTGTTTGTCGCATAAAAAACCCTTTCGAAATCTATAAAATAGGATATTAAAAAAGACAGTAGAAATATTACATAAATTAATAAATGTAATAATTTTGTAATATTTATAACTGCAAGACTGTATTATACACAGAATCTGAGATTTGTCAAGAAAAAGACGAAGAAAAAGGCTGTACCTCATCAGAGATACAGCCTGATTTTTAAAATATTATGATTCGGCGGAGTAGACTTCTTCTGTCTGACGTCCATAGTCAAGAGCTCTTTCGTGTGAATCAAAGTAGATATCCAGGTGGTTTCCATCTATACCGGATCCAGTGTCTTCAACGGTGTAGACTGTGCCGTCAATGAGAAGGCGGGTTCCCAGGGGAAATACGTCCAGATCAGCTGAGATGGTGCGTCCCTCCTGCGGTGTAGTTCCCGAATAGGTGAGAGCGTTTCCCTTAGAGCACTTCTGGCATCCGCAATAGGCGGTAATCTCAAAATCTCCTAGGAAATCCTCTTCTTTTATAGAATCCGAGGAGTCGGCTTCGGAAAAGGCAGCAACTTCTGCAGCTGGTCCGGCTGCGTCTGCCCCTTCATCAGCAAAGGAAGTAAAGGCTGCTCCCAGTGAAAATGCGGTGCAGAACAGGACTGCAGATACCTTGTTACAGAGTCTTCTCTTCATATAGTTCCTCACAATCAGAATTTTTTTAAATAAAGATGATTTATATATTAAAATCTGTTTATTATTATATTACAAAAATGTTAAATGTCAAGTTAAAGATCAGGGAGACAAAAATGAAAGATCAGGGAGACAAAAATGAAAGCGCTGTGATATTGGGAGCCCTGCAAAAACCTCAAAAAATTTTTCCATAAATTGTATGTGTAAAAAGTGAAAAATATTCTAAAAAAATGGGATAAAAAGACCTTTGAGAATTTGACAAATAACATCAAGTGACTTATCATAGAACCTGTATAAGAAGATTTACATCAAAGGGGGCACACGTGTATGGGATTAGTTATTACCATGAGCCGTAGATACGGTACAGGCGCAAGCACCATTGCGAAAGAATTATCGGAGAGACTGGGATTGCCGGTTTAT
>CAUCIO010000115.1 GCA_958442925.1 uncultured Clostridium sp.
AATTCTGCTCTGCAGAATTCTCCGCCTGCGGCGGGCTGCTTCGGCAGCATAATACCGCTTTGCCGCAGTGCGGTTCCTGCAGAGCATTTTTTATTTCATAGGACGTCTTTTCCTATGAAACAAAAAAACTCCATCCTCTGAATCGCAGATCCAAAGGACGGAGTTATATTTCCGTGGTACCACCTTAGTTCGAAAAGAAGCTCGCGCCTCTTTCCCTCACAGAGTACAGCTTCCTATACTCCTGCCGCTGTAACGTGCGGCAATCACGCTGCAGCCTACGCAGAACATCCTCCCTTCCGGAATCTGCTCCTTCGGTGCAGGGCTCCGGGATGTATTCGCAGATTCTTCCTCCAGGCGCCTCTCACCATCCGGCTGCTCTCTGTCTGGGGTGTAAAACAGCTACTTCTTCCCGTCACTGCCTTCTATCAGATTTTACTCCCCCATTGTACGTGGTTTCCCCAGGAAAGTCAAGCCTGTAAATCAAGAATTTAGGCAAATCCAATCATAACCGCAAGAATCACTGCTGCAGAGGCGAACACAAATAAAAGCGCCTGGAATTTAATCTGGAACTTAGCCCACTGTCCCCACTCCAGTCTAGCTGCTGCCAAGGCGCCCAGAAGGCATCCGGAGGTAGGTACAATAAAATTAGTAAATGCGTCGCCCAGCTGGAAAGCCAGAACGGCTGTCTGTCTGGAAACTCCGACAATATCAGCTAACGGAGCCATAATCGGCATGGTAAGCGCTGCCTGTCCGGATCCGGAAACTACGAAGAAGTTGAAGACTGACTGGAATACATACATGAGCCAGGCAGAAACCATGGGCGGAAGTCCTTTCATGCTCTCTCCGATAGTATGAAGAATCGTATTTAAGACCGTTCCGTCTGTGGCACTTGTGCCGCCCAGCACCAGAATAATGCCCTGAGCCATACCTACGCAGAGAGCCGCACCCAGCAGGTCAGCCGCACCCTTGTCAAAGGATTTGGCAATATCGTTCAGCTCCATGCCGTTTAACTTAAACACAACGCCGATAATTCCGGCTACAAAGCCCATTACAAAGAACTGAGAGGCAATCTCAGGAATGTAGTATCCCTTTGCGAGCACGCCCCAGATCGTCCAGATAATCGTCGCTAAAAGAGTCAGAAGCACCAGCTTATGCCCCAGAGTAAAGGGAAGGTTTTCCCTGCCTTCTGCACTGAATTCATTTCTGTAGTAGGCATCTGACTCATAGGCCACAGACAGCCTTGGATTTTTCTTGATTTTCGCCGCATAGCGCATAGTAAACACAATGGCCAGCCCTGTAAAGAACACCCACAGTCCAATTCGGAAAGCAGCTCCCGACATAACCGGAATTCCTGCTATTCCCTGAGCCACTGCCAGACTGAATGGATTCATCCAGGAGGTTCCAAAGCCAATCTGTGTCGCCACATAGGAGCAGACCACGCCCACCACTGCGTCGTAGCCCATAGCTACGAACATGGGAACCAGAATCATGACAAAGGGAAGCGCCTCCTCCCCCATGCCGAACACCGCTCCGCCCAGTGAAAACAGGGTGATAAGAACAGGTATCAGAAGGATTTCCCTGCCCTTTGCAAGTGAAATCACTCTCATAATCCCTGCATCCACTGCCCCTGTTCTGAGGACGATTCCGAAAGCTCCGCCTACTACCAGGATAAAGGCAATAATGCCCACAGCCGTGCCGTTCTTATCTCCTACTGTCAGTCCCTCAAATACAAAGTTCAAGATACCCTGGCCGCCAAAATCTTCCGTTCCCCAGAGAGGAGCCGCCTTGGTCACTTTGTTTCCATTTTCATCCAGCACATACTCAAAGCTGTCCGGATCCAGAACTGTCTTGGTTTTTTCCACCCCGTCCTGCATATAGGTAATCTCTTTTTCCTGGTACGTTCCCAGAGGAATAAAGAGGGTCATCAGAGCTGCCGCGCAGATTACCAGGAAAATAATAATATACGTATGAGGCATCTGAAATGTCTTCTTCTTTTCCATGTTTCACACTCTCTTTCTAATACTCAAAGGTTCCCCGTTTTAAAACCTGCCCCTCTGAAACCATAAGCTGGCCCTTGGCCAGAACACTGCTGATTTCCAGCGTATCCGAATCAGATAACACCAGATCTGCATCTGCACATTCGGCAATTCTCCCCTTATGGGGAAGCTTCAGAAGAAAGGCAGGATTTTCTGTAACAGCCCGCAAAGCGTCTTCCAGATCCACCCCATCCTGCTTAACCGCATCTCTCATCTCTCTGTAAATAGAAGAAACCTTTCCCACACCCAGATGCAGGAAATTGCCTTTCGCGTCAAAAACAGGCAGACTTCCCTGGCCGTCAGAGGAAAATGTCACATGATCAGCAGGCACACCTGCGTCCAGAGCCATCTTGAGCCCTGTGCTGGCCTTCACCTCCTCCGGATCCAGAAAATCCGGATCGGAACTGGCAGTCAGATCAATATAGCCTCCCAGAGTCTTCGCATAGTCAATGCCGTCCTCCATCAGACTCCGGCTCCTGTTAATGTGGGTCGGAAGCATATTGGAAGCTGGAATCTGCGTCTCTTTCAGCACATAGCGCAGGTAGGAAAGCTGCTCCTTTCCATCGCCCAGGTGAATATTTACCAGTCCTGCCTTGCCCGACAGAATACCTCCAACCCTGGTGTCAGCCACAATCCTTGCAAATTCTTCTTTTGACGGCTGGGAGGAACGGTGATCTGAAACGGCAATTTCTCCTGTTCCCACTGCCTTGTCAATGAGAATCAGGTCGTCCATGATATTTCCTGTCAGCGTCCGCACCGGAACCTGGTAGGAACCCGTATAAATATACGTGGTGATCCCCTCCTCCTCCAATCCCCTGGCCTTGGCAATGAGATTTGTCATGGTTCTGGTCGTCCCGTCTGTTCCGAGACAGCCCACAATAGTAGTCACGCCTCCCTCCAGGGCGTCACTGAGCATCAGCTCCGGCGTTCTCGTCCTGTAGCCGCCCTCTCCGCCTCCGCCCAGAATGTGAACATGAGCGTCGATCAGGCCTGGCATCAGAATCTTTCTTCTGCCGTCAATTACCTCTACTCCATAGGTCTCCTCTGCCGGAAGATTTTCCCCGATTTTTAAAATCTTTGTTCCACCCACCAGCACATCCTGAATTCCCATGTCCTGCGGAGCGAACACATGAGCCCCTTTTATTAAAATCATACAGCATTTCCCTCTTCTTTCTGATGTCTAAAAAATAGTGCCCACAGCTTCATGCAAGTCGCCATGCTTCCCTTTTTCGCGCAAAGCCTCCGCCGCCTCTTCCAGAGCCGCAGACAGAGCCTCTGTCAGCACTTCCCGCTTCATAAAGGGCTGCCCTGCCAAAGCCTCCTCCATGGTTTCATCATATGGCACATGGATGAAACAGCATCTCATGGACGGATATCTGGATGAAGCCAGATAAAGCCCTGTGTACAGCGCTGCATTGCATACGAAGGTTCCGGCTGAATAGGATACACAGGAGGCAATCCCTCTGCGTTCCACTGCCTTAGCCATACGCTTGACAGGAAATGTAGAAAAATACGCAGTATCTCCATCAGGACGCACCGGCATATCAAATGGCTGAAAACCATCGTTATCCGGAATCCTCGCCTCCATCAGATTAATACCTACCCGTTCTATGCTCACTTTGTCCTCTCCTCCAGCCAGCCCCACGCAGATAAGCCCATCCGGTCTTTCTCTTTCTATGGCAGCCTCCAGGGGAGCTGAAAAACGTCGGAAGGAAACCGGCAGTTTCAGCTTTACAATCTGAACGCCTCCCACTGTCTCCGGAAGGGCCGCCGCCGCATCCCAGGATGGATTTGAACGGTGGGTTCCAAAAGGTTCAAACCCCGTCAACAAAATTTTCATCGTATCCTCCCTGTCTGGAAGGTCTGTGCCCTGATATCAGAGAACAAACCTGTTGTACAGATAATCCCGAAGTATTCTAACATAAAACATGGAAAAAGTCATGCCTTTTCGTAAATTTATTCATGGTTTTTTTATAAATATGAATCAACTCACAGAGGAAGCAAATTTTTCCTTTTCTTCTTCCTGCATGGCAATTGACTTTTTCCTTTCTCTCCCGTATAATAAAACACATCTGCGGGTATGGCGGAATTGGCAGACGCGCCAGATTTAGGTTCTGGTGGGAGACCGTGCAGGTTCAAGTCCTGTTACCCGCATTCTACGGCGTGAAATCAGAACTGCATCCCTTTGATTTCACGCTATTTTTGTATATCAGGGCATAATCAAGTGTTTACATTGAATATTTAGCTGATGCGATTGAAAAAGAGGTGTCCTTATGCTATACTTTATATTTGCGTTAAACTCTTTTGCATCAGAAACAGAGTTTATTTGAAACAGCTGTATCCATGATTAAAAAGGTGCAATACACCATGTAATAAAAACAGAAAGAAAGGCAGGAACCTGTAAAAATAAGGGTTTCTGAACAGGTGAAACGAAATATGAAATTAGGTATCGTAGGTTTACCCAATGTAGGAAAAAGTACGCTTTTTAACTCTCTGACCAAGGCCGGCGCAGAATCTGCCAACTACCCCTTCTGCACTATTGATCCAAACGTAGGCGTAGTTCCTGTTCCGGACGAGAGACTGCAGAAGCTGGCTGATCTCTATCACTCTGCTAAAATCACACCGGCTGTTATCGAGTTTGTCGATATTGCCGGACTGGTAAAGGGCGCGTCCAAAGGCGAGGGCCTGGGCAACCAGTTCCTGTCCAATATCCGCGAGGTAGATGCCATTGTCCATGTAGTCCGCTGCTTTGAGGATCCTAACGTGGTTCACGTAGACGGAAGCGTCAACCCGCTGCGTGATATTGAAACCATTGACCTGGAACTTATTTTCTCTGATATGGAGATTCTGGAGCGCCGTATTGCCAAAACCACAAAGAGCGCCATGGGAAATAAGGCGCTGGCGAAAGAGCTTGAAATCTTAAAGGCCATGTATGCCCATCTGGAGGAAGGCAGGCTGGCCAGAAGCTATGAAACAGAGGATGAGGATGAGCTGGCATTTATCGCCTCCTTAAACCTTCTCACCTGGAAGCCGGTAATTTTCGCCGCCAATGTAGCTGAAGACGAGCTGGCTGACGACGGAGCTTCCAACGAGTACGTACAGGCAGTGAGAACATTCGCCGCTGAAAACGGAAGGGAAGTATTCGTCATCTGCGCTCAGATTGAACAGGAAATTGCCGAGCTGGACGATGATGAGAAGAAGATGTTCTTAGAGGATCTGGGACTGACTGAGTCAGGACTTGACAAACTGATCGCTGCCAGCTACCGTCTGTTAGGCCTGATCAGCTATCTGACAGCCGGAGAAACTGAGACCAGGGCCTGGACCATCAAGGTGGGCACAAAAGCGCCTCAGGCAGCCGGAAAAATTCACTCTGATTTCGAACGAGGCTTTATCAAGGCTGAGGTTGTAAATTACCAGGATCTGTTAGACTGCGGAACCTACACAGCTGCCAAGGAAAAAGGTCTGGTCCGCATGGAGGGCAAGGAATACGTAGTAAAGGACGGAGATGTGGTTCTGTTCCGTTTTAACGTATAGAGCGTATTATTTCAGTAAAATCAGTAAAAACCCCGGCGCTGCTGTCGTTCACTGACATGCAGTACCGGGGTTTTTTATCCTGCAGCTTCTGTGCCGCAGAAATTATTTAGTCGTCTAAGTCGTCCTCGCTTACAAGCTCGTCGTACTCCTGCTCGTCTAACAGCTCGTCGAAAGCGTCAGCTACTACCTCATACTCATCGTCATCTTCGATGTTCTCCAGATTCGGAGCGCCATTCTCGTCCTCTGTATAGCGGTACAGATATACCTCTCCCTCCTCGCTGTCCTCATCGTCCATCGGAAGCAGGGCGATGTACTCCTTATCTCCTGCAGGGAAGATTGTGAGGACCACGCACTCCAGCTCTCTTCCATCATCTAAAGTGAGGGTAACTGTCATCTCCTCCTCGTTTTCTGCATCCGGGTTTACGTTCTTGTTCTCAGCCATATCGTTCCTTACCTTTCCATATTTTATCAGTGTACACTAATGCTATCAGAGACAACCGGAAAAATCAAGTAAATTTCTTATTTTCGTCATTCTCCTGTCCATCCTCTGTCTGCTCCTCCTCAGAGGCGTCATTTTTGTACCCTGCCATCTGCTCCAGCGTCGTTCTGGAGACAGCCTTTTTAGAAAAGTAGAGATTCATCGCCCGGTTCAGCTTCACTGTCATGGAGGCCTGTCTGTTAAACAGCACGTAGATGCAGAACACAGCTTCCAGAAACTGCATGATCATCCCTGCAATCATTGTAAAGATTACGGCTCCTGCCACTGCCCCAGGCGCTGCCGCTACCAGCCACGGCGCGTTGCTCAGAAGTCCTGCTCCTCCGATTCCGAGGCCGATTCCTCTGGCTGCCAGCATTAAGGCAGCAACTCCCCAGCCAGACTGCAGAAGGAGGGTATACCAGAAATAAAATACTGCCGTACTTAAAAGGTTTACCAGTCCCTCTGTTATATCCAGGCCGCATATCGCACACAGACCTATATAAAAAAGGCTGTATATCGCTCTCACTCCTGTGAAAATTTCGACAAAGGTATACAGCTTTTCGCGTTCTTCCCGGTATCCTGGATACTCCGCATCCATCTGGGAAATGTATTCCTCTCTCATTTCGTTAGTAATCAGGCGCATCTGCGGCCTTTGTCTTCTGTTCATCTTTCCCTATCCTTTCACTCTGTCAGAATTCAATCCCTCTTCTGGCTCCAAGCCCTTTTTCAAACGGATGTTTCCTGCACAGAATCTCCGATACATAGTCAGCGGCCTCTGTCATCCTGTCCGAGGGGTTTCGCCCTGTCAGGGCTGTTTCCAGGTTGTGAGGCCGTTTTTTCAGAAAATCCAGCACCCGCTTCTCCTCTACAAATCCATTTCCAATGGCTGCAAATATCTCATCTAAAATGAGAAGCGCCTGCTCTCCCCTGCTGCAGGCCTCCTGTGCCAGAACAGCCGCCTCCTCAAAAAGAGCGCTGTAACAGC
>CAUCIO010000116.1 GCA_958442925.1 uncultured Clostridium sp.
CTCAAAATAGTTTTTGGCTCTCTTGTGACTGCGCAGACGACGTCTCCGTTTCTTACCATAGAGGCCGCCTGAGCCGCCGTAATCACCTTTTTCCGATACAGTTCCTCACATCGTCTATCCATACGCTGTCCCTCTATTACTTTGTTTTTCCATTTTTCCAGTCCAGAGCCGCTTTTAATCCCCGGCTGTTCACAATATCGTTAAACTCCTTCTGAGTCTGAGCCTGGTTAATCCGGCAAAGGCTGAAAATCTCTGCTGCAAAGTCCATAGCGTTTGTCATTCCCTGAATCTCATATGTCTTATTCACCTGATATTTCAGCATAGCCATCGTATCAGAAGGCATGGAAGCAAGGCGTTCTGCAATTTTCTCTGTCTCCTCTTTTAGTTTTTCAAAGGGAACCACCTTATTTACTACTCCGCACTCTCTCAGCTCTTCCGCTGTCAGATACTCTCCCAGGTAAAGGAGCTGTCTGGCCTTGTTCATAGGAAGCTTCCAGGGCTCGATGAGAATATCCGGCACATAGGAAAACGCCACTTCAGGCTCTCCAAACACTGCGTCCTCAGAAGCCACAATCAGATCGCACATCAGAGCCAGATGCAGGCCGCCTCCAATACAGAATCCCTGAACAGACGCAATTACCGGTTTTCTGCAGCGCCAGACCTCCCGCCATGTCTCCAGTTCCAGCCTGGTATTTTCCCGCCGGGGCACTACGTCTACAATAGGTTCTCCAATACTTTCCTTGATATCAAAGCCCGCACTGAAAGCCTTATCTCCCACAGCGCTTATTACAATAACATTCGTATCCGGATCCCCATCTGCCCGCCTGATAAATTCTCCCAGATTCTCCACCAGTTCCTGATTAAAAGCATTTCTGGCCTTGGGCCTGTTGATAATAATATTCCCAATCTTCCCTTTTTTCTCATACAGTAAAACCTCTGTACCACTCATAATTTCTCCTCCCATCTGCTTACTTTTTCTCCGTTTCTCTATAATTAAACTACGCTTCCTTCTTTTGTGTCATCAGGCTGACAATGATATAGGCCGCAAGAGACGGCAGAATCGGAAAAACAGCCGCTGCCGGGAAGCTGACTCCCGCATACTTATTGAGAAATACAAAGAACATGCCTGTTACCGCGCTGGCCATTGCTCCTGCTTTTGTAGCCTTCTTCCAAAAAATTCCTCCCACAAACATAACCAGAGTTCCTGCGCACATAAAGGTGTAGGCAGAAGATAAAATAGAAATAATCGTGTCTGCTCCCAGAGCCAGGTACAAAGTAATCAGGCCAATGACAACCGTCGCCACATGAGCAATCCGGTTAAGCTTTTTCTCATCTACATTCTGATTTATAAAATTTTTGTACAGATCATTGGTGACAGAACCTGTAATGTAAATAATCTGGGAATCTACGGTCGACATCACTGCTGCCATCAAAGCCGCTATCATAAGCGCCGCCACAATGGGCGGGAAATTCTCTACAAGAACCTTAAAAAGAATGGTTCCAGGGGCTGCATCCGGATACAGAGCGATACCGTACATTCCCATTAACACTGGTAAAATTACGTAAGGAAGCAGCACAATCGCTCCCCAGAAAGCGGAATGGAAAGCCACTTTCTCTGTCTTAGCCGAATTGTTTCTTTGAAAAGAAGCGCTGGAAATCAGTCCATAAAGCATGGAGGGAAACAACATCATAATCCATGTGTCCAGTTCAAATGGAATCCACTCAAAGAATGACTCTGGAAGAGAAGCAGCGATGACCGTCAACCCTCCCTGTCCTACCATACAGCCAAAGGCAATCAGAGTACAGACAATAATGATCGCCACCTGGATCATATCTGTCATCAGAACTCCCCATTGTCCCGACATGCTGGAATAAATAAACACAATCACACAGACAATAACCGCTCCCATAGTGGCGTTCATGCCAAAATATTCAAACAGGTTTCTTCCTGCGATGATCTGTCCCGCCATAATGCTCATGCCTGCCAGAGCGTTGATGACAGCAAACACCGTTCCTGTCATTCTGCCGCCATACCTTCTATTCAGGGCATCCGACATAGTCAAATCCCCATTTTTGTACAGAACCTTAGACAGTACGAAAGCAAACAAAACATATCCAAGAGCCGAACCTACGCCATACCATACGCCTCCAATACCATAAATAGCGCCATACTCTGCTCCTCCTACTACAATTCCGTTTCCAATATGGGAACCTATATAGGAACCGCACACCATAAGAAAGGTTCCCTGCTTTGCCGCCGTCAGATAGTCTTCAAAAGAATTTGCATACTTTTTTCCGTAAAATCCCACTGCCAGCATTGCCCCCAGGTACACAACCATCACAACAATAATAAGCTGTACAATATTCATACCATCCCTCCCTCATTTTAATTTCATCTATTTTCCTAAAGAATGCTGTATCGCTTTATCTTTTCCTCGTCTATCTCAATTCCAAATCCAGGCTTCTGGGGCAGCGGTATGCAGCCATCCTTCTCTACAAAGTAATGTTCCTTCAAGATGCCCTGAAATGCCTCTGGAATTAAAACCGGTGGATCGTAAGGGTACTCAAGCCATGTAAAATTAGGAATGGAAGCCACCATATGCATACTCTGAAGCACTCCAGTTCCTGGAATATAAGCGTGTGGATTCACAAGCCTGCCGCAGGAATCCGCCATAGCGGCGATTTTCCTGATGTAGCTGATTCCTGTACTCATAGTACAGTTGGGCTGTAAAATCTGGTAACAGCCCTTCTCCAGCATAATCTTAAAATCTGGGATACCTACGTTGATCTCACCGCCTGCAATGGGAATTTCCACTTCCGATGACAGCCTGGCAAGTCCGTCAAAATCATATCTCCAAAGCGGCTCTTCCAGCCAGGTACAGTGAAGCCTCTGAAGTTCTTTTGCCGTATCTCTGGCCCTCTCATAAGACCATACGCAGGGGAAGCCGTTCTTATTTCTCTCGCAGGCCGTACCCTGGTTGGCATCCACCATAATATCCAGAGCGTCTCCCACCGCCTCCCGGACAGCCTCCACAATAGAGATATCTTCCCGGATAGTCTCATGGGTAAAACGGATCTTTACTCCTTTAAATCCCTCCTCCACTAACCTCCTGGCATCCTCTTTTCTCTGCTCATTGGATCGGATTTCTCCCCATGCTGCATAAACCCTCACCCTGTCTCTGCAGGCTCCCAGAAGCTTATAGACAGGAAGCCCAGCCGCCTTTCCGATAATATCCCAGCAGGCATTTTCAATCACCCAAGGCCTTGCGGCTACCCTGGCCACATTCCGCAGTTTCAGCATAATCTTCTCAATATCGAAAGGACACTCGCCCAGAATCTGATCTTTGGCATATTCTATCGTAGCGCACACCAGCTTCAGGATCCCATGAGGCGCCTCCATACAGGCATATCCGGTAATCCCCTCATCTGTGTGAACTCTCACAACAAATATTACCTGTCCCTTTTCCGTTTTTCCTGGATACCAGGTAGGGTGAAATTCTCCTTGGAACGGAACCTCCGCGCAGTCGTAGGTGATATCTGTTATCCTCATAATCTCTCCTCCTATCTATCGTGAGCCAGCCGACAGGGACACTTTGCAAATATTTGCAGTTCTTATTAGGTTTTAATACATTACAGCAGAGTTTTGGGTATTATGTACAAATGATATTATATTTTTGCTATTATAACAACTCTCTTTTGCCTTGAAAAGCAACATTTATTCTATACAAATACAACTTTTCATTGTATAATATAGAAAATTTTATCCGCAAAAGGTGATCTCCATGAATATTCGGCAGCTTATTTATTTTTCTAAGGTCTATGAATACGGCAGCTTCCTGAAGGCCTCCCAGATACTCTACATTTCACAGCAGGCTTTAAGCAGAGCCCTGGCAGTTCTGGAACAGGATCTGGGGGAACCTCTGTTTTACCGCTCTCATGCAGGCGTCGCTCCCACCCCTCTGGGCATGGAACTGTATTGCTCCTGTCAGTCTGTTCTTCAGGAAATGGAACGTCTTGAACAGCATATGGAAGAATTTACCCGCCAGAACTGCGGTCTCCTGAAAATAGGCGTGGCTGCCGGTTCACGGTACTTTAACGCCAGAACTGTATGGCATAACTTTGAGAAGGCTCACCCCGAATTTTCCCTTTCTATCGAAGAGTATCCTTACAAAAAAAGTCTGGAACTGTTTGAATCCAAGGAACTGGATGTGCTTATCTTTTCAGACTATACCGCTCCGGCCAGATATCGAAGTTTCCAGCTGAAAGCTTTAGAGCGGGTTCTTCTGCTTCCCAAAGATCATCCTCTTTTTAAAAAAGGCAATGTCTCCCTGTCTGATCTTTGCGGACAATCCCTGGTTCTCTCCATCAATGATTTTGCCTATAAAAAGCTATGCGCTCTCTGCTCTTCCAATGACTGCCGCCCTTCTGAAATACTGCGTGTCAGCGACACTCTGTACATGTACGAGACCTGCAACCTGGATCAAAGTATTGGCATTACAATCAACCGATACTTCTCTGATATTTTTCTGGCACAGTTTCCCAATCTCGGGATCCTCCCTTTCGAGGAAAATATTTTTCCCTATGAAATCAGCCTGATTGTGCGCCGGGATCACCCCTACTTAAAAACTATTTCCGATCTGGCGTCTTATCTGCGGGAATATTTGAGATATAAATAGAACGGCAAAAAAGAGAGGCAGCTTCTTTACTTTCGCAAAGAAACTGCCCCTCTTTTATCTGGCGTTGTTTCGCCTGATATGATTTTGCATTTCACTTTAGCTTTTTGGATTTTTCAGTTCGGAAAACGATAGCTTACATCATTCCCATTCCGCCTGCCCCGCCAGGAACAGCAGGTGTCTCTTCTTTGATATTTGCAACAACAGACTCTGTAGTAAGCAGTGTGGAAGCTACGCTGGTAGCGTTCTGAAGAGCGCTTCTTGTAACCTTAGCCGGATCCAGGATTCCTTCCTCTACCATGTCTACATACTTCTCATTGTATGCGTCAAAGCCCATTCCAACCTCAGACTCTCTTACCTTGTTGATGATAACGGAGCCTTCCAGACCTGCATTGGCAGCAATGTGGAACAGCGGAGCTTCGAGAGCCTTTAAGATAATGCGTCCGCCTGTCTTCTCATCGCCGTCCATAGCTTCAACAACCTTCTCCACCTCTTTTGTGGCGTGGATATAAGCGGAACCGCCGCCTGCGATAACGCCCTCCTCAACAGCTGCCTTAGCTGCAGACAACGCGTCCTCCATACGGAGCTTGGCTTCCTTCATCTCAGTCTCTGTAGCAGCTCCTACGCGGATAACTGCAACGCCGCCGGACAGCTTAGCCAGTCTCTCCTGTAACTTCTCTTTATCAAATTCAGAGGTAGTCTCCTCGATCTGAGCCTTAATCTGAGCGATTCTTGCAGAGATCTCCTCCTTGTTTCCGCAGCCGTCTACAATGATTGTGTTCTCTTTCTGAACCTTAACGGATTTTGCACGTCCCAGCATATCCATGGTTGTCTCTTTTAAGTCAAGTCCCAGCTCTTCAGAGATTACCTGGCCGCCTGTCAGGATAGCGATATCCTTTAACATCTCTTTTCTTCTGTCGCCGTAGCCTGGAGCCTTAACTCCTACTACGCTGAAGGTTCCTCTTAATTTATTTACAATCAGAGTTGTCAGAGCCTCGCCCTCGATGTCCTCAGCAATGATTAACAGCTTAGCGCCTGACTGAACTACCTGCTCTAACAGAGGAAGAATTTCCTGGATATTGGCAATCTTCTTGTCTGTAATTAAGATGTATGGATCGTCCAGATTTGCCTCCATCTTATCCATATCTGTAGCCATGTAAGCGGAAATGTAGCCGCGGTCAAACTGCATACCCTCTACCAGATCCAGCTCTGTTTTCATAGTCTTAGACTCTTCAATGGTGATAACGCCGTCTTTGGAAACCTTCTCCATAGCGTCTGCTACCATCTCTCCTACCTCGTCGTCAGCAGAGGAAATAGCTGCTACTCTTGCAATATCAGCCTTACCCTTTACTGTCTTGGACATATTCTGGATAGCCTCTACAGCTGCCTCTGTAGCCTTCTTCATACCTTTTCTTAAAACAATCGGGTTTGCTCCTGCTGCCAGGTTCTTCATACCTTCATTAATCATAGCCTGAGCTAATACAGTTGCTGTTGTTGTACCGTCTCCTGCTACGTCATTTGTCTTGGTGGCAACTTCCTTTACATGCTGTGCTCCCATATTCTCGAAAGCATCCTGCAGCTCGATCTCCTTTGCAATGGTCACACCGTCATTTGTAATCAGCGGAGCGCCGAAAGATTTGTCCAGAACTACGTTTCTTCCTTTCGGTCCTAATGTAACACGTACTGTATTTGCTAACTGATTTACACCTGATTCAAGCGCCTTTCTGGCCTCTACACCGTACTTAATTTCCTTTGCCATGGTTATCAACCTCCGATTTATTTGAATTTGCTTTCTGCTGCTTTTCTGATTCCTGGCCTTACTCAATCACAGCCAGAATATCATTCTGTTTTACTACAACATATTTCTCATCCTCTACCTCAACCTCTGTACCGGAGTATTTAGAGTAGATGACTTTGTCTCCAACTTTAACCTGCATGGAAACTTCCTTGCCGTCAACCACACCGCCTGGTCCTACTGCAATAACTTCAGCCTGCTGCGGTTTCTCCTTCGCCTGTCCTGGAAGCACAATGCCGGACTTTGTGGTCTCCTCTGCGATTAACTGTTTTAAAACAACTCTGTCAAATAATGGTACTAATTTCATTACTGACTCCTCCTTACTGTTTGTAGTTTTTCTAAAAATCTGACAGTGGAACAGTCCGGCTCTGTGCCGACCGTTTCCTGTTATTATCTGCTTTCTGTAAATCTTTACCTTTTTCACTCACAACACAAGTTATATCACGCTTTACTAGCACTGTCAAGAGTCGAGTGCTAATTTTTAGGAAATTTATATATTTTTTATTTTGGCGCTTTGAATCACAGCAAAACCACCTTATTTTTTCCT
>CAUCIO010000117.1 GCA_958442925.1 uncultured Clostridium sp.
ACCAATTATCCTCATCTGACAGGAGACGCCCTGACTGTGGCCAAAAAGCATGGAATTCGTCTGGAACACCTGGATTATGTTCAGATTCATCCTACCACCCTGTATTCAGAAAAGCCAGGAAGGAGGTTCCTGATTTCCGAGTCTGTCAGGGGCGAGGGAGCGCTTCTCTATAATAAGAACGGAGAGCGGTTTGTAGACGAACTTCTCCCCAGAGATGTGGTGACGAAAGCGATTAACAAGCAGATGGAGCTGGACGGCACGGATCATGTATGGCTGTCTTTAGAGCCGATTCCCAAAGAGACGATTTTAAGCCATTTCCCCAATATCTGCCAGCGCTGTCTGGAAGAGGGCTACGATGTGACGAAGGAATGGATTCCGGTAGTTCCGGCCCAGCATTATTTTATGGGAGGAATCTGGGTTGATTCTGAGAGCCGCACCACCATGGACCGCCTTTACGCAGTGGGAGAGACCAGCTGCAACGGCGTCCACGGAGCCAACCGTCTGGCCAGCAATTCCCTGCTGGAGAGCCTTGTATTTGCTAAGAGAGCGGCAGGCGATATGAAGCAGAAAATGGGAGAACAGTAAATAATTAGGAAAGCATTCAGATAGAAGGAGACAAGGGATATGTTCAATTCAATTACAATGAAGCTTCAGGCGGATCACCTGATTATGGAAGCTCTGAAGGAGGATATATCAAGCGAGGACGTAAGCACTAATTCTGTGATGAAACAGGCTGTTAAGGGAACTGTAGATCTGCTGTGCAAGGAAGATGGCATCATTGCCGGACTGGATGTATTTAAGAGAGTATTTGAGCTTCTGGATCCGGAGACAGAGTGTGAATTTTTCTGTACCGACGGAGACGAGGTCAAGGCAGGACAGCTGATGGGAAAGCTGACAGGAGATATCCGGATTCTCCTTTCCGGTGAGCGAGTGGCATTAAACTATCTGCAGAGAATGAGCGGAATCGCTACCTACACCCACTCTGTAGCAGAGCTTTTAAAGGGAAGCAAGGTAAAGCTGTTAGACACCAGAAAGACAACGCCGAACATGCGGATTTTCGAGAAATACGCGGTGCGGGCAGGAGGCGGACATAATCACCGCTACAACCTGTCCGACGGTGTCATGTTAAAGGATAATCACATTGGAGCAGCAAGAGGAGTAGCCAATGCAGTCCGCATGGCTAAGGAGTATGCGCCGTTTGTACGCCGGATTGAGGTGGAAGTGGAAAACCTTGACATGGTGAAGGAGGCAGTGGAAGCGGGAGCTGATATTATCATGCTGGACAATATGTCTGTAGAGGACATGAAAAAGGCAGTTCAGCTGATCGATGGAAGAGCTGAGACTGAGTGCTCCGGAAACGTGACAAAGGAAAATATTGCCCGCTACATTGACTGCGGCGTGGATTATATTTCCAGCGGCGCCCTCACCCATTCTGCGCCGATTCTGGACATTTCCTTAAAGCATCTGCACCCGGTAGAGTAGAATCTGGGGAAAACAGCTCCGGGAATGAAAACAGGAGGTGCAGTTGGTGACTGGAACAGATAGAAGAAACCAGATTATAAAGATCATTCAGAATAGTCCGTCTCCGGTTCCGGCCAGAAGTCTGGCGGCATCCTGCCAGGTCAGCCGTCAGGTGATTGTCCAGGATATCGCTCTGATTCGGGCAGCAGGCTATGATATTATTTCCACAAACAGAGGCTATATTTTGAACAGTTCCAGCCAGGTGGAACGTGTATTCAAGGTGCGTCACACCGATGAGAGGATGGAGGAGGAACTGAATGCAATTGTAGATCTGGGCGGATGTGTGAAGGATGTGGCCGTAAGCCACCGGATTTACGGGCGCATGGAGGCAGAATTAAATATCAGCTCCAGAAGGAAGATCGCTCTCTTTCTGGAGGATATTAAAAACGGAAACTCCAGCCCTCTTAACAATATCACATCAGGATACCATTACCACACAGTCAGTGCAGACAGCGAAGAGACGCTGGATGCCATTGAGGAAATGCTCCGCCAGCGGGGATTTCTGGTGGAAAGCCATGAGGAGCCTGATATAGAAGCAGGGACAGACCGATTATAGACAGACGATTAAAGCAGAGTTCGCAGAGGCGGGCTCTGTTTTGCATTACAGAGTTTATTTTTGGCTAATAGATTGACTTTTTTCTATATGTTAATTATAATAGAGTTAAATAGATAGAAAAATATCTATATGATTGAGGAGCGGAGGAATGCAGTTTGATAGACTACGAGGAATATGCAAAGATTTTTAAGGCGCTGTCAGATCCGAAACGGCTGAAAATTGTAGATATGCTGTCCAATGGAGAATTATGCGCCTGCAGGATTCTGGAGGAGTTTCATATTACACAGCCTACCCTGTCCCACGATATGAAGCTTTTGTGCAGCGCAGGCATTGCTATTCCGAGAAAAGAGGGAAAATGGACCCACTATTCGCTGAATACAAAGCGGATGAACGAGTTGTACAAGACTGTGGGGAAGCTGATGATTCCAGATGAATTTTCAGGGCTGACAGACTGCAGCTGCCGGGACGGGCAGGAGGCAGAATAAAGAGAGGGAAATTTTGGCGTAAACAGGCGCCGATGTGATGAAAAGGAGAAGAGAACATGGAACAGGAACGCACAAAACTGTATGTATTGACAGGATTTTTAGGATCAGGAAAGACGACAGCTCTTTTAAAGATTCTGGATCAGCTGAAGGATCACAGAATTGGCATTATTCAGAATGAGTTTGGAAAGCTGGGGATCGATGGGACGATTCTGCGCAGAGGCGATATTGAGATGACAGAGATCAACAGGGGATCGATTTTCTGCTCCTGTTTAAAACTGAATTTCGTTCAGGCGCTGGCCGAGATGGCAGCAAAGAACTTTGAATACCTGTTTGTGGAAAGTTCCGGCTGGGGAGATCCGTCTAATGTGATGGAGATTCTGGAGGCAGCGAAGGTAGTTTCCGGGTATGAATACCATTTAAAAGGAGTTATCTGCTTTGTGGACGCTGTAAACTTTTTAGAGCAAGTGAAGGATGAGGAGTCAGCCTTCCGCCAGTTAAAGCACTGCAGCCTGGCGGTGATGACAAAGACCGATCTGGCAGATGAAAAGCAGACAGCCCAGGTTCGTGAAAAAATCAGGGAAATCAATCCTGTCTGCCGGATTCTTACAAGTGTGAAGGGAGAGTTAGAGGAATCACTTCTGACTCAGGAGTTAAAAGAGGGTCTGTGGGCAGAGCCGGAGGAGACTACAAACTCCATAGAGACAAAACCGAAATCTATTTTTATGGAATATGAGGGAGAAGTGGAAAAAGAACGTCTGGATCAGTTTCTCAGGGAAATTTGTTCGGATGTGCATCGTGTGAAGGGCTTCTGCCGCCTGAAGGAAATAGGATGGACCCAGGTGGATGTAGTAGGTTCTCTGATTGATTACAAAGAGGCAGAGACAGAGGAAGAAACTTTGTCCCAGCTGGTGTTTATCTCAAAAATCGGGCCTATGGTTATTAAAAAGATTTTTGCCGCCTGGGAAAAACAGGTGGGAACGGAAATGAAGCTGAAAAATTAAGGAAAAGCAGAGAAGAAGGAGATGTGGATGAACATTAAGGTAATTGGAGCCGGATGCGAGACCTGCGGCAGGCTGTATGACTATGTAAAAGAAGCGGTAGAGGAAGCGGGAATTGAGGCAGAAATTGAAAAAGTAGAGGATTTAATTGAGATTGTAAAACTGGGGGTGATGACAGCTCCTTCCCTGATGGTGGACGGAAAGCTGGTGGTGGCAGGAAGAGTGGCTAAAAAAGATGAGATTATCAGGATATTAAAATCCTTATAAATGGGGGAGACTATGAATACAATAACAGCATTCGGCCATTGGATTCAAAACCAGCTTCTGGGAATGCAGTGGCTGAAAGAAGCCGTCGGGAGAGGGCTGTCGTTTCTGGGACTGGATCTGGAATCACGGATGGGAGGAAGCATACATTTTTTTCTTTACGATGTGATAAAGATTACTGTGCTTCTGTGCGTGATGATTTTTATGATTTCATATATCCAGAGTTATTTTCCTCCGGAGCGCAGCAGGAAAATTCTGGGCCGGTTTCACGGAATCGGGGCGAATCTGGCTGCAGCCTTGTTAGGAACCGTGACGCCATTTTGTTCCTGCTCCTCTATCCCGCTTTTTATGGGCTTTACCAGCGCAGGACTGCCATTGGGAGTAACCTTTTCCTTTCTGATTTCATCGCCTATGGTGGACCTGGGGAGTCTGGTGCTTCTGACCAGCATCTTCGGACTTAAAATTGCCGTTTTCTATGTGATACTGGGTCTTTTGGTAGCGGTAGCAGGCGGAACTCTGATTGAAACGCTTCACATGGAAGCGTATGTGGAGGACTTTATCAGGAATGCCGGAGCAGTCGAGCTGGCTGTGCCGGAGCTGACAGTAAAGGATCGCCTTCTCTACGCCAGAACTCAGGCAGAAGAGACACTTAGAAAGGTATTTCCCTATATTCTGGCAGGAGTGGCGGTAGGAGCTGTTATCCATAACTGGATTCCGGAAACATGGATTCAGCAGCTGCTGGGAAAGGAAAATCCATTTGGTGTAGTTCTGGCTGTAATAGCAGGCGCTCCCATGTACGCTGATATTTTCGGAACGGTTCCCATAGCGGAGAGTCTGCTTCTGAAAGGCGCCCAGCTGGGTACGGTTCTGAGTTTTATGATGGCCGTCACAACACTGAGCCTTCCGTCCATGATTATGCTTGGAAAGGCAGTGAAGAAAAAGCTGTTGTGGCTGTTTGCCCTTGTGTGTACCGGAGGAATTCTGGCAGTAGGAATTATTTTTAATCTGGCCCAGGGCTGGATGCTGTAAACTTACAGCGGCTTAAAAAACGCCTGAGAGACATTTTATTTTGTCTCCCAGGCGTTTTGGCTCTCTCTGCTTATTTTTTTAAGTATTCTTTATTTACAGTATGGATCGGAAGGTTTCCGCTGGCCATAGTGTTAATGTCCTCTGCCAGCATCGGCATAATCACGTCTCCGATATCGGCTGTGCCTCCTCCGATATGAGGAGTTACGATGATATTCGGGTTTGTAAGGAGCGGATGTCCCACTGGAAGAGGTTCCTCCTCCACCACGTCCAGGCCGGCTCCCAAAAGCTTTCCGGAGGCTACGGCTTCAGCCAGGGCCTTGTCGTCTACCAGACCGCCCCGGGAAGTATTGATAAGGATGGCATGATCTTTCATTCCAGCAATCTCCTCAGCTCCAATCATATGGTGGTTTTCCTCTGTCAGCGGCACGTGCAGCGTGATCAGATCGGAGGAAGCCAGCAGCTCCTTTACAGGAAGATAGGAGAGATGATATTCTGCCTCCATCTCTGGAGAAAGGCGGAAGGGATCGTAGTAGTTTGTCACAGCTCCGAAGGCCTGGGCCTTTTTTGCTACCTGACGGCCGATATTTCCTGCTCCGATAATTCCGAGGGTTTTGCCATTCAGACAGAAGGAACCGTTTAAGAATGTATTTTTGCTCCATTCTCCCTTAGCAAGGCTTTCTGTGTGGCAGAGAAGCTTGCGTCCTACGGCTAACATCAGGAGAACGGCCAGCTCGGAAACGGCTCCGCAGGAGCAGCAGGTCTTTGCAGTGGAGGAGAGGAGCTTTCCCCATCCGGAGGCAGTCTTGGGAAGCAGCTTCCGTCCCTCAATGATGCAGATAAACATAATAAGTACCGGCACCCAGATAATGATGTTCATAGCGTCGACGCCGTCCTCGCCGAAGGCGGGCAGAGTCTTTAAGAAGTTTCCGACCGGTCCGGTGATTACTACCAGAGGAACGATAATTCCCAGGAACATGGTCAGGGAGGTTCCGCCCTCCTTCAGAGCAGAGCCCAGGGACACGATACGGTCCTTCGGGACAGCTGGAATATTGTATTTGCTCACGTAGTACCTGGTAAGAAGCAGGCGGTAGGCAAGGCTCCAGAGACCGCCGCACATCAGGGCGATGTAGAGGTCGCCGGCAGCCACGGAGCCTGCCACAACGGGAAGTCCCAGCATCAGGAACATGGAAGAAGACGGCGGAATACAGATGCCCAGGCCGGCGTTTCCTGTATTCATGGTTGCGGCTACAGCTTTGGGCCAGCCGGATTCCGTCATCCACGGGATTGTGATAGAACCAACTGTAGCGGCGTTGGCGCTGCTGGCTCCGGATACCATGCCGAACATGGCGCTGGCACAGGCTGACACATAGGCAGGGCCTCCGCGGAACCGCCCCAGGATAGAGTTCAAAATGTTGACAAGACGGGTAATAATGCCAGTCTGCGTCATAATAGAAGCCATCACAGTGAACAGAATGATGGCGGCCATAACGTCCTGGGTCAGAGCTTTTGTCAAACTGCTGGCAAACGTCTGAGGAAGCACGTCGACTCCGTTAAAGGCGCATACGATAACAAGGCCTAAAAGCATGGCTTCTGCGATGCTGCGCTTTAACATCAGATACCAGATCATAACGAAAACAATATAAACAAGGAATGCAACAATTCCCACTAAATTCCCTCCTTTTCTCTCGGCGCTGCAGCACGCTCAAACGTAAATTTGATGAAGTTAGGATAGCATGATTTAATAACAATGTCTAACAGTAAAAAAATGGGAAATGTACAAGGAATGTATTGGGAGAATGATATTTTGAACTTTTTATATAATAAGAATAAAAAATTAACAGATAAAAAATGGGAGAAAGCAAATATATTTTTGCTTTTAAGGGCTGTGATGCTATAATTGACTTTAAAATAGGCGGATATACTGTTTGGGATAAAATAAAGTAAGAAGGGCTTGCATACTTAAAGCCGGGAATACTATCAAAGAAAGCGAGGTGTTACAATGACCATAGAAGAAATTCTTGCAGGAGAATCAAAGAATGTGGAGTTCAAAGAGAACCTGCCGGATAAAAGTATCAAATATATGAAGTCTGTGGTTGCCTTTGCAAATGGAACCGGAGGAAAAATCA
>CAUCIO010000118.1 GCA_958442925.1 uncultured Clostridium sp.
TAAAAATGGAGCTGTTGCTCCGGTAGATCATTTATCTACTTTTGCAACAGCTCCTAGGGACATCGCCCAGCAAAGCCAAGCAGATATCATCTTATAAATCAATGTTTAGCAATACGAAAAACATAGATAAATTCAATTGGTGCTGTCAATTCGTTCCAATTATCAACATCTTCTAATTCAAAACATATTCCCTTTTCTTGTTCTAATTCATATGTGTCATAAACCTGAATATACTCTCCAATGTAGTTCTTGATGTCTTGTAATGTAGACCCTATCCCAATATACTTTTTAAATTTTCCTGCAAAACCTTTTTGGACTCCAATTTGATCTAAACAATTGTCTTCAGCAATCCAAAATCTTGCATTTTCTACTTCTATTACTGAATCATTTTCTCTAAATCGTTCCTGAAAATCAGAGCCAATAATGTTCAATAACTGCTCTCTAGTGATATCTAATTTTATGTTGCCAATCCCAACACCTGGAACAATTGAACTATCGTCTATTTTCATCACTGCACCTGCCTTACATTAATAAAACCATTTAAGCTTGTTCCCTCATAGAAATCAATAATTTGTCCTGTTGCTTTATTTATAATTGCCTGTTTGCCATCAGCCCTTATATTATTTGAGTTTCACCACTCTGCCCACCTCTACTAGAATTCCATTTTCCCTCGAATATATCTGCTGTACTTTTATTGTTTTCTATGAAATCCCGTGCTCCGGCTTCATAGTCTTTTTTACTTCCGTAGCCCATATCTTTACCATGCTTATTATAATGTTGACCCTGCTGATACATTTTTTGTTCAGACACCTCTAGCTGATCACCATAGTTACTCTCACTCTCCCCCGCTTCCACCTCTCCGCTTCCCGATGAATGATCAGAAACGGACAGACTCAGGCTTCCGGCAGTCAGAGCGCTCCATTCAATGGCAATGACAGAACTCGACACCACAACCATCGCTCCACCCCGAGCCAGGGTGACTCCTCCGGCGGCGGCCGCTCCTCCTCCCAGGAACAGGCCTGCTAACAGGGATAATACAGCAATCGTTCCACTTTTTCCCAGTATTTTTCCTATGTTGTAGGCCAGGGCATGGGAGCTGAAGAATTCATCCATGGCGTCGGTAGGAACGTTAAAGGCGTTGTCTATTCCCATTAACGCCCCGGATATTAAGGCCAGCAGTGTTTCTCCGATTTCCGCCCCTAAGTCCACCCGGTTCTCGCATACGTTCACAACGGAATGCTCCACCGCTTCCTTCATCCAGCCTCTTAATTCTCTCAGCTGGCTCAGGCTTAAATCTGCCGCTTCCTTAAGCTGGGACATTACATGGTCCAGGCCTTCTGAAACGCTTCCCCAGAACTGTTTTACCGCCTCTGTTCCAGAAACGATCTCTATCGGAAACTCTGTCTTCTCCGGCCCGGTCTGGGACAGCGGATAATGATTGGCCTGCCAGCCGTCATCCGGATTATACTGAGGCCCTGTCAGGTACTCCGCCACATGCCCGCTTGGATCCGCATAATTCAGCGGACTGTTCTTCACATAGGCGTACCGGTTCAGCGTCAATGGTTCTGTGATATCTCCCAGATACGTATCTTCCTGGAAGAATCTTCCCTTATCTGCATTATAGTATCTTGCGCGCAGGTATTCAAGGCCGGTATTGGGATACCTTCATTAGCCATCTTTCTTCGAACTCTTAGCGGTAAAATTCAGCATCGAACTCCTCTCGTTTTCCTCCTTTTTTGTAATATCTTGTTACTATATCTCACTTCTATAACTTATATATAATTCAACTCTATTCTATCAATCCTACACTTTTTTACATCTGATTTCAGTACACTCAGGATAAATAAAAAACACTTGTTATGATCGCACATTATTTTCCCCCTCAAAAAATCATAATCTTTTTCTGCATTAAAAATCTCGCTATGATTCTCATAAATAAGCTGAATTTTACTATCTCCTATTTTTACTATATATTCATTTTTCCATTCAAAATCAAAATATTGTTCTTTAGTAAATTCTTTGAGTTCTTTTATGTTTTGTCTATAATCAATAAGCTTTACTATTGAACTTCCTTCCACTACAATAGCCTTTTTTTCATCACCATACATTTTCAAAATTTGATAATTTTTAATTTTTTCATATTCCTCTTTTAACTCTTTGTCTATTTTATCATATGAGTTAATACTTTCAACAGTTCCTTTCTTTAGATCTACATTCAATAAAGGCCTATTATGGTCTGATAAAATCACTTTACTTTGTTCCCACATATATAAGGGAGAAAAGATATAATCTTCGAAGTCATTTAATAAAATCTTTCGTATTGTTCTTGAGATTAAATCAACATGAACAATACAATTATTATCCGGGCAAAATAATAAAAGCTGTTTTTTATTTTTAAATGAACTATAAATAGTCAACTCCTCTGAAAAATTCATTTTATAGCTCTGTTTCAAATTTCTATCGAATATCAGCAGCCCATGGTAATCATTATTTATAACTACTGTTTCATCTAGAATTTCCATAAAATATATATCATTATTTTCAATATTAATATAACTCATACTATCCCTCCAAGGTTCTTATAAACTATGCTTATTATTTATGGGGGCAAATTATTGCCCCCATAAATATATCATTTTATATTAATTGATTTTGTCGGATCAGCAGTATTAGGCTTAATTATTCCTGTCAGAGGATCTGCTTCACCCAAATGATGTCCTCTTTTGTCAAAAACTTCCAGATGTGCTGCTTCACCAGTATGAAAAGTATCCCTATAATAATATTGATCTCCCTTTTTATAAACCTGGGCTCCTTTAATCTTTTTTCCTGTTTTTTTATAATCCTTTCCACTCAAAACAGTTTCTTTATCCAAAGGAACTCTATTATCTTTTTTATAATCTGGGATTTCTGACTCAGATTCCCCTCCATTTCCCTCCGGTTTTGACATACTTAATCCATTTCCGGAAATAGCTGTGTTTACAAGAATTGTATATCCTAGCGCTCCTACAGCGGCCTGCTCTGCGCTGATACTCAAGCTAACCCCTGCTGCACTCATTCCGCCTGCCATGGCTGGTCCCATACCTGAACTAAAGCCAAAAAACAGTGCCAGCATTGCAGCTGTAAGGACAGCTGTATGTCCAATAATTTTTCCTATATTATAAGCAGTTGTATTCCAATTTGAGCTGACAAGTTCATCGATCCTGTCAGTAGAGACACCTCCTGCGTTTCCTACTCCTGCCATAGAACCTAAAATCAATGAAAAAATAATTCCTGCTATTTCAGCACTAAGCTCTACGGTCTTTGAGCATAAGTCAACAGTTGCGCTGGACACCGCTTCCTTCATCCAGCCTCTTAATTCTCTCAGCTGGCTCAGGCTTAAATCTGCCGCTTCCTTAAGCTGGGACATTACATGGTCCAGGCCTTCTGAAACGCTTCCCCAGAACTGTTTTACCGCCTCTGTTCCAGAAACGATCTCTATCGGAAACTCTGTCTTCTCCGGCCCGGTCTGGGACAGCGGATAATGATTGGCCTGCCAGCCGTCATCCGGATTATACTGAGGCCCTGTCAGGTACTCCGCCACATGCCCGCTTGGATCCGCATAATTCAGCGGACTGTTCTTCACATAGGCGTACCGGTTCAGCGTCAATGGTTCTGTGATATCTCCCAGATACGTATCTTCCTGGAAGAATCTTCCCTTATCTGCATTATAGTATCTTGCGCGCAGGTATTCAAGGCCGGTATTGGGATTATAGCTCTCTGCACGGTAGCCGTAGAAATCTGTATGGCCTTCTCCTCCAAGCTCCATGCGACCATAGGGATCGTACTGGTACACGTCTGTCACCATTCCGTTATACCACGTATTGGCTGTGACGCTTCCCTGGCCGTCATACAGGTAGTAGCTCATCTCGTCATGGTTTATGTCCCTGGCCTCGTTCCAGATATTGTTCCGGGACAGGCGGCTGCTTCCGGCGTAGGTATAGGACTCCGTGTCAAACCCTGTGTTGATATTAAAGGCAGTGAGGACTTCTGCATACTCCCGGTTGGTATCGTTCACATACTCCGTTAAGTCATAAGCCCGGCCTGTGGCTGAGCAGATATATCCGAACAACTCTCCTTCTGCAGTCAGGCTTCCGTCCTCGTTATGGCTGTGCTCCGGCATGAATATCTCGCCGCTTACGTTCTTTCCATAACCGCACTCTGCATCTGGATTGTAGTTCAGCTGGAAGGCTCTGTTTCCGTCTCCGTCATAGGTGGAAGCCATGAGAAGCTTCTGGGGATCGCTGACTGCCTTCAGCCTGTTTTCTGTATCGTACTGGTAGGTCACCTCCGGCTTATTCTTAAAACACTCTCTGAGCAGATTTCCGTTGGCGTCGTAGGTGAAGGTATACTCCTTTGTCAGATTGCCTTCCCGCTTCTTCGCTGCCGCCATCTGATTGTCATCATTGTAGGTATAGCGGATCTGCCAGGATTCCAGATAGCTGTAAAGCTTTTCCTTCTTCGCAAAGGTACGGTTGCCTGCCTCGTCGTATTCGTAGGTATACGTCGTCTTGTCGAAGGCTCCCTTGCTCTCCTGGCAGGTCAGCAGCTGCCCATTTTCGTCGTATGTAAACCTCCGCTCCGTAGTTTCCCACTCTGGATTCTGATTCTGCCATGGATTTGTGGAAGCATGGATACAGGGATCCAGCTCTCCGCCCTGATGGCCGTAGTCCTTATTGGACGTAAACAGACACTCCTTTGCCGTTTCTTCGATAATCAGGCCGCCATCGTCGTAGGTATACTGGTAATCAGAGATGAGAAAACCGCAGACGCATGTATTTTTCGCCTCCAGAACCTGATTTCTGGCATTATAGATATAGGAACTTACCGTTCCGTCAGGCCTCTTCACCTGAGTCAGGCGGTTCAGCGGATCATACTCATAGCTGGTTTCCCGTCCATCCCGGTCTGTCAGCCTGGTAATATTGTCATTCTTATCGTACTCATAGGACACCCTTTTTCCGTCTGGATAGATGACAGCTCCCAGGTTGTCGGCCTCGTCGTATTCGTAGGAAACGGTCTTTCCGGAACCGTTGACAGCTGTTTTTAACCGTCCCAGGGCATCGTAGCGGTATTCGCTTCTGCTTCCCTCTGGAGTCGTCTGGCTCAGCAGACGCGACAGTTCGTCATACTCATAAGTCCATACGGTTCCATCCTCTCCATGTTATAAAAAAAGCGCTGCCTCAGCGGTCACTTCCAACCAGCTGTTTTGCAGCGCTTCTTCTCAATTTTCAATTATTTAATCTCTTCCTAAAACAAAAAACAGTATAACAGGACTCAGAGGTCCTGCCAGCACACATACAGCGCACCACCATTTTGATCGCCCTGTGCATCTGCATCGGCGAAAGGTCGCTGCTACAAACGCAAGCACTACTACACCGGCAAATACTGACGCGAGCAGTGAAAGAGGTGTTCTGCCTATCGCTATTTTCTGTATTATACTCAATACATAATACAATATTATATATAAAACTCCGCTGAGCAGACACATCTTTTTGTAGTTCCGCCCTGTTTCCTCCCCTGAAAAATCAAAGGCCTTTGAAATATAATCTTTTAGCAGCTCCATTTATCATTTCCTCCTGTTCCAGCATTCTACAGAGAATTGATAACATGGAACAGATCACTGGCCGCACTGATCGTTGTATTCACCTCGATGCGTCTCAGCTGCTTACACTGTTCTCTCTGCAGATCCAGCTGTTCCCTCTGCATGTTTTCCATAGTCCATCTGTGAAGCTGCTCATCCAGCATATTGTAAGCTTCTTTCATGGTTTCCGCCCGCTCGTTTGAGATAACGTAAATCAGATAGTCCACTGCCATGGGAACCTCATAATCCTCCTGTCCCAGGAGCAGGCGCTCGCATTTTTCCTGGACAGGCAGGTATTTCTCCAGAAACTGCCCATGCAGGTCCATGATCTTTTTTTCCTGCTCCCCCTTCTGGCGCTCTTTAATTTCCAGGATCTTATCATGTCCCCCAAACCAGAGGGCAGCGGCAGCAATTAAGCCAAGCGGGCCTACCAGAAGCATGATCAACGCGCACAACGCCGTATTCTTAATTTTATGACTGGGCTGCCAGCGTTCCACTGCCTTCTCGTAATTCCTGTAAAATCCCACCTGACGCAGATATTCCCGGCCAATGGGCTGGTAAATATCCATTTGCCTTCTGATATCCTGCAAATCTCTTAAATTCTCATTCATCGTGCTGTTCACGGCTCTATCTCCTATTCCAATCGCGTATCTTGTCCTTACCCGGCATAATTTATAAAGGAATCATACAGCTTCTCGATGGTAGTTCCGTTAAATACAGGCGTCATTTTATAAACCGAATCATTTAAATAGCTGTCCAGGGATAAGGTAAACTGCTCAAATCCAAGCGCAGAAATAACGGAAATATTTTTAGGAATTTTTACATCCACGTTCTCCTTTACCTTTCTAAGCACAGGGGTTTCTGAACCGTCTCCATAGCACCATACCTCTTCTCCATCATAAACGAAGGTCTCTGCACCATAGGATACCTCCATATACGCGTCTCCATATGCACTTAATGAAATTGATTTGACCTTTCCGTAATCACCGACTGCCTCAATCCAGAACTGATCGCCTTTGCTGTAATTCCAAAAATCTATGCCAGTTCCAAAGCTGCTGTCATAAAGAGTCACCTTTGCCTGGTAATAATCCCCCTGATCCTGAAAACTGTCTACGCTCATATAGCAGGCTCCATAAATATCCGCCTGGTTCAGAGGATTCGCAGTATCCTCCTTTGAAACCATCCTTCCGTCTGCTCCCACATAATAGCCGTCAATCAAGTGATTCGTCTCCATGGTTCCCCATCTTTTGCAGTAATACCAGGTTCCGTCTGTATCCTGAACCCACTCATACTCTGCATACTGGCCGTCATCCTTTTTATACTTCCAATTATCGCCATCCTTTTC
>CAUCIO010000119.1 GCA_958442925.1 uncultured Clostridium sp.
TCACTGCCCTGAAGTGATACAGTTTCCTCTGTTTCTTGATGAGCAGCTGTTTCTCTTTTTGCAATCCCCCGCTCTGCAATCTCCAGAACCGCCTGAACAGCTTCTTCATCTGAAATTTCCATCTCTTTTAAAACCTCATACTCTGTAGGGGTATTTCCAGTCACAAAAAGCTGTCCTTCACTGCCCCGCTCTGTTCCTATCTCTGTGCGGTCCTGAGTCAGATTCCCATACAGCAGGTAACTGCTTACGCCAACTGATTCTATCTCCTCCTGTTCTGGAAGATAGCTGTCATATCCCGCCAAGTCGAAGAAAAACAGACAGAAAATACTCAGAGCAGCCGCAGTTCCAGCTGCCGTTCCCTTCCAGCCCGAAAAAGCCCGTCTTACATCAAAATGATAAATAATCTCTATCACGCACGCCGTAACAAGAGCGCCGCAGAGCAGTCCAAACAGCCCCCAGGCAAAACTTCTTCTCATTTCATAGAAAAATAAGCTGAATCCCAACGCACATGGAACAGTAAGAATCACTTTGAACAGAGGCTGGCTGAGAGGAAAGGCCATGGCTCTTCCAGCTGCCTCTGACGGCCTTTTTCTATATAACAGCATAGCCGCCGCTCCCACAGCAGCTCCGACTGCCAGAGCCGCCAGCGCTTTAACTTCTGCATTTGCTCCCGCTGTCCAGTAAAAGAAAACAGGGGATGTATTAGGAATAGACAGCCAGCTTAAAATTCCTTCTGCCTGGTAAAAGGAAGTAAAATATACCTGGCAGTATGTCTGAATCACAAAAACTGTCAGTGGTCCCCAAAAGAAAAACACAAAAATCCCCAGAATACTGACAACTATATTTCCTGTCAGAACAGCTGCCGCCGAAGCAGTACTGTAAGAGAGAATGAAAAAGGCAATTCCCTGCAAAGCCCCGGAAATTAAAGTCCCCCAGTCTACCGAATAGGGCATGACTTTCATCTGAATCAACAGACCGGCCGCTAAGAGTCCTGCAGCATACGGTATCACAATATACAGAATTCCGCCTGCATAGGCAACTGCAAACAGAATCTCTCTTTTAACGGGAAGGCTATGATAAAAATCTGTTTTTCTTCTGGAGTGGAGAAAGGAAAACTCTGCCATGCCTCCTATGGCTGCAGCAATCGGAATCATCCACAAAAGCAGCGGGCCTGTAGGTGACACCCAGTCCTGAAATTCCTCTATCAGCTCCTGGCTGGCCATATTTCTGCACATCTCCACAGTCAGCAGTCCAGCCGAACGATCCGCCTGCGCCGCCAGCTGTTCCATATCCAGAAAGGCGCCTGCCATCAAAGCCGCTGCCACAGGAAATGCAAAGAAGGAAACCAGGCATGCCAGGGCAATCAGCCAAATTCTCTGCTTTGTCTGCTCTCTCAGAAGTTTAAAAAATAAGTTTTTTGATGTCATAACCGGCCACCTCCGTTTCACTGATAAAAATTTCCTCTAACGTAAGAGGAAGCATTTCGAAAAATACAGGCCGCTGAAGCTGCATCTGCCGTTCTATCTCCTCTCTCCTGCCTCTCACGGTTAAAGTAAGGAGACTTCCCCTTTTCTCTGTTCTGATGATCTCCAGGCCGCCTATCTCTTCCGCTTCCATCCCAGGACGCAAAACGCACTGAATCTTGTGAATATTCATTTTCATATCATCCAGATCTTTCGACAGAAGAATTCCTCCTTTGTGCAGAATTCCCACATGATCGCAGATATCCTCCAGCTCTCTCAGGTTATGAGAGGCAATGACCGGTGTCAGTTTTCTTGTCTCCATGTCATTTGCAAACAGCCTCTTTACCGCCTGACGCATAACCGGATCCAGACCGTCGAAGGTTTCATCGCAAAATAAATATTCTGTCCCGGCACAGATACCAAGGAGAACAGAAAGCTGTTTTTTCATTCCTTTCGAAAAAGTAGATATTTTTCTTTTCCTGTCCAGCCCAAAACTGTCCAAAAGCTCATAAAAGCGCTTTTTGTCAAAAGCAGGATAAACAGAACTGTAAAACACTGACATCTCCTCCGGAGTTGAATTCCCCAGAAAATGCTGCTCGTCTGAAATATAGAAAAATCGGGCTTTCGTCTTCGGATTTTCAAAAATCCGTTCTCCGTCAAGCGTGATGCTTCCTTCATCCGGCTTTAAAATTCCTGCCGCCATTCTGAGAAAGGTACTCTTTCCGGCTCCATTCGTGCCAATCAGCCCAAATACCGTTCCCTCTTTTATTTCTGCATTGATATGATCTACCGCTGCAATTTTTCCGTAGTATTTCGTCAGATTTACCGCCTCAATCATGCTGCTCCCCTCCTTCTTGCATCTCCGGCTTTTTCTTTTTCCCATACGTCTGAATCACTGTTTCCTGAACTTCCAGCATTGTAATGCCCACTGCCTCTGCTCTCTCCACCAGAGCCTCCAGGCTCTTCAGAACTTCCTGACGGTTTTTCTCTCTGATTCGATGGTTTTCTGCCACATAGCTTCCTTTTCCCTTTACAGAATAGATATAGCCCTGCCGTTCCAGTTCCACATAAGCCCTCTGAATGGTATTGGGATTAATCGCCAGATCCGTTGCCAGACTTCTCACTGAGGGAAGCTGGCTGTCCTGGGGAAGTATGCCTCTTATCATCAGATCCGCCATTTTTTCCACCACCTGTTCATAAATGGGGCGGCGGTCTCTGTAATCAATCAGAATCATACGTCCTCCTTTCTGCTGCCTTCCGCTGTGTATTATCTGTACTAATTGTCTTAATACAGTTGAATCATATCATACGATATCGCAGCCGTCAACCTCACTGATGGAATGTAAGAAATCTGTAAGTTTCTTAAAATTCTGTCATATAAGAACGAAAACGCAGGGGGAGATGGCTGTTCTGACAGGCTCTGTTTTCTCTTTCCTCAATAGAAACAGCACTGTGAAAAATCCTCCACAGTTTCTCATACTCTCCTTCCTCCTTCTGTCCCGAAAGATAATCCTGCCACCTTGCCGGAAGTTCTGACATAAGGATGAAACCATACCCCGGCTCATGAATCGCCGCGCTCCCTCTCTTTTTGTCAAAAATAATCCAGCGCTCCCCTGACATTCTCTCTGCAAAATGATCTGCTACAAGGCCGAGAACATTGTGTTCCGGCCCCATCACTGCCGCCAACTGCCCCATCGGCAGCTCCGAAAAGCGCAGAAATCCCGTCAAAAGATGAGCTTCATTGGCAACCTGCCGATTCATAAAGAACACCTCATATATATCAGGATCTTTCAGCATCTTTACTGCCCTGGAGCCAAATCGGAATCCCTTAATCAGAAAACGGAAAATCTTATCTGCCCTGCCTTTCTCCCGGCTCAGAGACGCCCTGTAAATCCAGGCATAGGCCTCCTGCGAAATCTTTCTTTTTACAGCATCAGCTGTCTTTTTTACCTTCCAGGGAGCTTCTTTCGTCTCCCTGTACTGTACAAACATCTGCATCGTCTGATTCTGCTGCTCTTTTCTGGTCTCAAGTCTCACATCCTCGTGTCCCAGACCGCTCATCCAGGCATCGTACACTCCGCAGAGAATACTGTCAAATTCATCTCCGCACACAAAAATTGTCATCTGTCCTCTCCTTATCTTCTTACATCTGCCCTGTTAAAAGTGCCGCTTTTTCTTCAGCCAGCGGTACCTCCTGCATATGAAAATCGTCAAACAGAGACAGCTGGCGGTATACATCTCTTTGCTCCAGTCCCAAAATTTTCTTTCTCTCCTCCCCCACGATACATCCTGTAATAAAATCTTTGTCCATGGAAATCGGATACATCATCCGCCCGGAACAAGTAATAAAATAGACCGCCCGTTTCATGACAACTCCCATTTTCTTTAAATCTTCAAACCGAAGAATCGCTTCTTTCCTGGCTTCCACAATTCTGACTGCTGATTTCACTCCGATTCCCGGCACTCTCAAAAGCTCACTGTAAGAAGCCCTGTTAATCTCTACCGGAAAACGCCCCAGGTTTCTCACCGCCCAGTCACACTTCGGATCTAAAAGCACATTGAAATTCGGCTGTTCCTCCGATAACAGCTCCGCAGCCTGAAAACCATAGTAGCGCATCAGCCAGTCTGCCTGATACAGTCTGTGTTCCCTTAAAAGAGGCGGACCGCCAGGCAGGGTCGGAAGACTGCTGTCATCATTGACAGGGACAAAAGCCGAATAAAAAACTCTTTTCAATCCAAAATTCTGATACAAAGCCTCGGCTACAGACACCATTTGAAAATCGCTTTCCGGAGTAGCTCCCACTATAATCTGAGTACTCTGACCTCCTGGAACAAACGCCGGTCTGCCTGATATACTCCTTCCCAGCCCGTAATTTCCATAGGAAGATTTTCCCGGAATCACCCTGAGATTCTTTTGGTTTTCCTTCCTGCTCTGCTCCCCAAAATCAGGCAGACTGCCGGAAAAACTGCGGCCCGAATCAGAGAGGATAGAATCTTCCAGTCCCTTTTTTTCTAAAAGTCCTTCCTGGGCAATCTGCTTTACAATCCCTCTCTGAATCTGGCGCATAGGAGTCAGAATCTTCTCCCGCGTCTTTCCTGGAGCCAGCTTTTTCAGGCCTTCTGCAGTAGGAAGCTCTAAATTCACGCTCATACGATCGGCAAAAAAACCAGCCGTCTCTACCAGCTCCGGAGAGGCCCCCGGAATCGCTTTTAAATGGATATAGCCCTGAAATTTATGCTCCAGACGGAGACTTTTAGCCACCGCCAGCATCTGCTCCATCGTGTGATCCGGGGAATTCTGAATGCCTGAGCTTAAAAATAGTCCCTCAATATAATTTCGCCTGTAAAACTCCATCGTCAGCCTGCACACCTCCTCCGGTGTAAAGGCGGTGCGCAGTGTATCGTTGGAGCGCCGGTTTATACAATACTTGCAGTCATAGACACACTCATTGGTAAGCAGAATTTTCAGCAGGGAAATACACCTGCCGTCCGCCGAAAAGCTGTGACAAATTCCCGCCTCATGAGTACTTCCCATCTGTCCATGCTTTCCCTTTCTGCTAACTCCGCTGGACGTGCAGGCTGCGTCATATTTCGCTGCATCTGAAAGAATTTTCAGTTTTTCCTGTATTTCAAGATTTTCCTGTATCAGCATTCGTATTTCCTCCCCCATTATATAGAACATTTGTTCTGATTTTATCACAGTTCCAACAGGTTCGCAAGTTTTTTCAAATATATGTTCTGCTTCTCCCTATGGAAGTCAAAAAAACAGGCATCCTCCAGCTATACTGCTGAAAAATGCCTGTTTTGGGGCTATCATTCAAAGTTTTCTCAAATTAGCTTCTGTATCCATTCGGATTTGCTGACTGCCAGCGCCATGAATCTGCACACATCTCTTCAATGCCGCGCTCGGCCTCCCATCCCAACTCTTTTTTCGCTTTGGAAGCGTCAGCATAGCAGGTTGCAATATCGCCTGGCCTTCTGGGCTTAATTTCGTATTTAATCTCCTTACCGCAGGCCTTCTCGTATGCCTTCACCACATCAAGAACGCTGTATCCCTTTCCTGTTCCCAGGTTATAGATGCACACTCCCGCTTTCTCCTCAATCTTCTTTAAGGCCTTTACATGTCCCACTGCCAAATCCACTACATGGATGTAGTCGCGGACACCTGTGCCGTCGTGGGTAGGATAATCGTTGCCAAATACCCCCAGACACTGCAGCTTGCCCACTGCCACCTGGGCAATATAAGGAACCAGATTATTGGGAATTCCCTTTGGATCCTCTCCGATCAGGCCGCTCTCATGAGCTCCGATTGGGTTAAAGTAACGCAGAAGCACTACGTTCCACTCCGGATCAGCCACATGGAAATCTGTCAGAATCTGCTCCAGCATGCTCTTGGTCTGACCGTATGGGTTGGTAATCTGTCCCTTCGGGCACTCTTCTGTAATCGGTACAAACGCCGGATCTCCATATACTGTGGCAGAAGAACTGAATACAATATTCTTTACTCCATGATTTCTCATCACATCGCACAGAATCAGAGTTCCTGTAATGTTATTATGATAGTACTCTAACGGTTTTGCCACAGACTCGCCTACTGCCTTCAATCCTGCAAAATGAATGACAGAATCTACTTCCTCATTGTCAAAAATTTTATTGAGAGCCTCCCGGTCCAGAATATCTGCCTGATAAAATTTCACCGGTTTTCCCGCAATCTTCTCCACACGTTTTACGGCTTCCTCACTGGAATTGCAAAGATTGTCAACCACTACTACCTCGTAGCCTGCCTTTAACAGTTCAAGACAGGTATGGCTTCCAATGTAGCCGGCTCCTCCTGTAACTAAAATAGACATAACGTATTCCTCCTATGCTCAGTGTTCCTGTCTATTATATCTGTTATCCGCCTCCAATACAATGGAATTTCCGTAAAACTTTGTTCAAAATTACACAATTTTTGCAGGAAGGCCGAATGCTCCAAAGCCAGGATAGACTGCTGCGTCTCCCAGCTGTTCTTCAATTCTTAAAAGCTGGTTATATTTTGCAGTTCTCTCGCCTCTGCTGGGCGCTCCCGTCTTAATCTGGCAGACATTGAGAGCTACTGCCAGATCGGAAATTGTCGTGTCCTCCGTCTCCCCAGAGCGGTGTGAAACAACAGCCCTGTAACCCGCCCTGTGAGCCATCTTCACAGCATTAAGCGTCTCGGAAACCGTTCCTATCTGGTTCAGCTTAATAAGGATAGAGTTGCCGCATCCCATAGAAATGCCTTTCTGAAGCCTCGCTGTATTTGTGGCAAATAAATCGTCTCCCACCAGCTGTATTCTGCCTCCCAGCCTTTCTGTCATCATCTTCCAGCCCTCCCAGTCCTCCTCGTCAAGACCGTCTTCAATGGAATAAATCGGATATTTCTCTGTCAGCTCTTCCCAGTGAGCCACCAGCT
>CAUCIO010000120.1 GCA_958442925.1 uncultured Clostridium sp.
ATCCGGAAGTGATCCAGTTCGGAATGCTGCGTATGAGTATCATCGCGACTCCTTATTTTGCGTGCGGATGGATGGATACGATGGTTGGAAGCCTGAGAGGAATCGGATATTCTGTGCTTCCGATGATTGTTTCGCTGACAGGAGCCTGTGGCCTGAGAATCTTATGGATTTTCACGATTTTCTCCCAGCACAGGACTCTGGCGTCTCTATAGATTTCCTACCCGGTCAGCTGGGTGATTACAGCAGGCGCTCATCTGATCTGTTATTTTATCATCACAAGAAAGATGCCGAAAAAGGACGGTATTCCTGATACGTAAAAACAGAACAGAGGTGTCAGCTGAATTGCGTTATCACACTAAAGTGTCGCAAAATACAGAATTAGTAAATTAATTAATTGAAAATTAAATGCTGATATGATAAAATACAGGTAGAAATAGCCGCGAGAGGAGGCCTGTATTATGAGTAAAAAGATTATTACAATCAGCCGTGAATATGGAAGCGGAGGACGTCAGATTGGCCAGCTGGTCTCAAAAAAACTTGGGATGGATTTCTATGACAAGGAATTGATTGATCTGGCGGCTAAGGAGATCGGTTTTTCACCGGAGCTGGTAGCAGACAAGGAACAGAGAGTAACGAACAGTCTTCTCTACAATTTTGCTATGGGAAGCTTATATGGCATTGCCTATCCCAGGACGCCGAAGCCGGAGGAACTGCCTCTTACAGAACAGATTTTTATCGCTCAGAAGAAAATTATCCAGGATGCGGCCAGAAGAAGCAGCTGTGTTTTTGTAGGACGGTGCGCAGACTATATTTTGAAGGACAGAGACGATGTACTGAAGGTGTTTATTTACTGTGACAAGGATATCCGCAGGCAGAGGGCTCTGGCTGAGTATGGCGAGATTGAGGAGTACATTGACGAGTTCATGCATCAGACAGATAAAAAGCGCCGGATTCATTATGAGACTTTTACCAATCAGAAATGGGGCCGCAGAGAGAATTATGATATTATGTTAAACAGCGGCCAGCTGGGAATTGAAACCTGCGTGCAGATACTCTGCGATGCGGTAAAATAGGAGTAGCGGCAGCAGGGATATAAAAACAGGAGGGAGCGCGGTGATGCCACTGCGCTCCCTTCTGTCTGATCCTGCAGAAAAATCTGCTTCTGGAAAAAATAGATTTATTCATCAAAAATAGAGACAATTTCTCCGTCTAAAATCCGATTCATGTTTTTGACAGCGCAGAAATTTCCGCACATGGAGCAGGTGTCTTCTTTTTCTGGTCTGGAGGAGGCGCGGTAGCGTCTGGCTTTCTCAGGATCCATGGAAAGCCGGAACATTTCTTCCCAGTCCAGTTTTTTTCTGGCGGTGCTCATCTTTTTGTCCCAGTCGGCAGCGCCGGGAATTCCCTTTGCAATGTCAGCGGCATGAGCGGCGATTCGTGATGCAATAATTCCCTCTTTTACGTCGTCCCGATCCGGCAGTCTCAGATGCTCAGCCGGAGTGACGTAGCAGAGGAAGGAAGCTCCGGCAGCGGCAGCGACTGCTCCTCCAATAGCTGCCGTGATGTGGTCGTAGCCAGGGGCTACATCGGTGACGAGAGGTCCTAATACATAGAAAGGAGCTCCTTTGCATAATGTCTGCTGGATTTTCATGTTAGCTGCGATCTGGTCAAGAGGCATGTGGCCTGGGCCTTCAATCATAACCTGAACCTGTTTATCCCAGGCTCGTCTGGTAAGCTCTGCCAGTGTGATCAGCTCCTCGATCTGCGAGATATCAGAGGCATCGTCCAGGCAGCCAGGTCGGCAGGCGTCTCCCAGACTTAAGGTGACATCGTATTCCCGGCAGATATCGAGGATTTCGTCAAACCGCTCATAGAAGGGGTTTTCTTCTCCTGTCATTTCCATCCAGGCGAAGATAATGGATCCGCCTCTGGAGACAATATTGGTAAGGCGTTTTGCCTGTTTAAACCGTCTGGCTGTATTTTTATTGATGCCTACGTGGATGGTGAGGAAGTCAACGCCGTCCATGGCGTGCATCCGGACGATATCAATCCACTCATCAGAAGTGATTTCGGCAAGGGGTTTGTGGTAATAGACCACTGCGTCGTAGATGGGAACCGTGCCAATGATAGCAGGACACTCGGCGGTGAGTTTACGGCGGAATTTTTGGGTGTCTCCAAAAGAGCTTAAGTCCATGATAGCCTCTGCTCCCATAGCCACTGCATCATTGACTTTTAAAAGCTCCATATCCAGATCCATGCAGTCCCTGGAGGTTCCCAGGTTGACGTTGATTTTTGTTCTCAGCATAGAACCGATGCCGTTTGGGTGAAGACAGGTGTGAAGACGGTTGGCAGGAATTGCAATTTTTCCCTCAGCCACAAGGCTCATGAGACGTTCCGGAGCGAAATGTTCCTGTCTGGCTACCGTTTCCATTTCTTTTGTAAGAATGCCTTTTCTGGCGGCGTCCATCTGCGTAGAATAGGTTCGGGAAGAGGGGCCTGGGGCCGGATGTGCTGTCTGATTCATAAGTATACTCCTTTCATAATGAGAGGAGAACGAAGGCGGAAAAAAAGATCTGAAACCATATGGATCCAGATCTGAGAAATGCAGCTGTCGGCTTTCTGATGGCCGCGCCTGTATAGTCCCTACGTTGGCATTATCCAAATCAGGTGATAAAGGTCGAAGTTCGGTTACTTCCTCTCAGCCCGCCTACGAGCTCCCTTGGTTTAGGGAAAGTATACCATCAGAGGAATGGGATGTCAAACTTTTTGCGTTTGTCGCGGCGTTTGTTCTGCGTGCCTAGACGAACCGCCCCCTTTATGCTATAATTTGTATCTATAGATATACAACAGCGCAGGTTTACACCGGCGCTTGGGGATATCGTTCCATCTACAACAGGATAAACGCTCGGCGGGATTTCTGAGGAGCGTTCTTGAAAATGAAACAGGAGAGAGAGATGAAAGAGGATATAAGAATACAGGGGCAGCTGCGCGGGTATCTGCAATGGCCGCTTTTTATGACAGTGATCCTGATGGCCGCCAACGTAGTGGTGGGTCTGATGGATTTAAAGGCCGGCATTGTCATGACGGGCTTTACGCTGTTTTATGCGGCAGTATGCGGATGGCTCTATCTGTATAAGAGAAAGCGGCTTCTGGGGGGGCTTCTGGAATTTTCTGCTCAGTATGCTGAACTTCAGGAGCATATTGCAGCAGATATGGCCTTTCCTTATGCGATTGCAGATGAAAGCGGCCTTTTGCTGTGGATGAATGAAGGATTTTCTGACATTGTAAGGGATGACCGGAAGAATAAGACCCTGTTCGGGCTGTTTCCGGAGCTGACCAGAGAAATTTTAAATGGAATTGACGGGGAGGGAAGCCTCCACATTACCTACGGGGACAGCTTTTACCGGATGGAGCTTCGGCATATCTGTGCAGGTGAGGACGGAGAGCTTAGCCTGGAAGCGCCGGACGGGGATGAGGACGAGACCCTGTGGGCTGTTTATCTGTTTGATGAGACGGAGCTTCTGACCTTAAAGCAGGAGATTACCAATCAGAACCTGGTAGCGGGCCTGATTTATCTGGATAATTACGATGAGGCTTTAGAAAGCGTGGAGGAGGTGCGCCGTTCCCTTTTAGTAGCTCTGATTGATCGAAAGATTAACAAGTATATTTCCAATTTAGACGGAATTGTGAAAAAACTTGAAAAGGATAAATATTTCTTTGTTATCAAGCAGAAGTATACGAAGGAGATTGAGAGGGAGCGTTTTTCCCTGCTGGAGGAGGTTAAAACAGTCAATATCGGCAATGAGATGGCTGTCACCCTGAGTATCGGCATGGGTATGAACGGAGAGACCTATATAAGGAATTATGAGTATGCCAGAACAGCTATTGATATGGCTCTGGGCCGGGGCGGAGACCAGGCGGTGGTGAAGGACGGAGCCAAGATTACCTACTACGGAGGCAAGTCCCAGCAGCTGGAGAAGACCACCAGGGTAAAGGCCAGGGTAAAGGCCCATGCCATGAGAGAGCTGATGGAGACCAAGGATAAGCTTCTCATTATGGGACACAGGATCGGAGATCCGGATTCCTTTGGAGCTACCATTGGAATCTACCGGATTGCGGCTGCATTTAATAAAAAGGCTCACATTGTCATTAACAGTGTAAACTCTTCCGTGCGTCCCATGATGGAGCGGTTTCAGAATAATCCTGACTATCCGGACGATCTGTTCCTCACAGGGGACGAGGCTGCGGCCCGGGCGGACGCTAATACCATGCTTGTGGTAGTGGATGTAAACCGGCCCAGTATTACGGAGGCGCCGGAGCTTTTAAAGATGGTTAAGACCATTATGGTGTTAGATCACCATAGACAGAGCAGCGAGATTATTGAGAACGCTGTGCTGTCCTATGTGGAGCCTTACGCTTCTTCTACCTGCGAGATGGTGTCTGAGATTCTGCAGTATGTGGGAGACGGCATTAAGATGCGTTCTGTGGAGGCTGACGCCATGTATGCAGGTATTGTCATCGACACGAATAACTTTATGAACCAGGCAGGTGTGAGAACCTTTGAGGCGGCGGCTTTCCTGAGAAGGAATGGAGCCGATGTGGTACGAGTCAGAAAGCTGTTCCGGGATCGGGTGGAAGATTACCGGGCAAGGGCAGAGGCTGTCAGAAGGGCAGAAATTTTTGAGAAGGAATTTGCGATTTCCGAGTGCCCTTCCGAAGGCTTAGAGAGCCCGACTGTCATAGGTGCTCAGGCGGCCAACGAGCTGCTTAACATTATTGGAATTAAGGCGTCCTTTGTGATGACCCAGGTGAAGGATACGATTTTCTTCAGCGCCCGCTCCATTGACGAGGTCAATGTGCAGGTGATGATGGAAAAACTGGGCGGAGGCGGCCACAGAACGATTGCCGGGGCCCAGTTAAAGGACGCTACCATGGAGGAGGCCAGGGAAAAACTGAAGGCCATTCTCAGGCAGATGATCGAGAAAGGAGAAATATAAAATGGAAGTTGTATTATTAGAGGATGTAAAGTCTCTGGGAAAGAAGGGACAGATTGTAAAGGTAAATGACGGATACGCCAGAAACTTTATTTTAAAGAAGAATCTGGGTGTGGAGGCTACAGCTCAGAACTTAAATGATTTAAAGCTTCAGAAGGCAAATGAGCAGAAGATTGCAGCAGAGCATCTGGCAGCGGCAAAGGATCTGGCTAAGTTTTTAGAGGACAAATCCATTACTCTTTCTATCCGCGCCGGAGAGGGCGGAAGAGCCTTTGGTTCTGTCTCCGGCAAGGAGATTGCCAAGGCAGTTTCTGAACAGCTGAAGGTAGATATTGACAAGAAGAAGCTGGTGCTTCCAGAGCCCCTTAAAACCTTTGGAACTCACGAGGTACCGGTTAAGCTTCACAAGGATGTAACAGGAACTCTTCGTGTTAAGGTAACGGAGGCATAAGCATGGATGAAGCGCTGATTAAGCGCGTGCTTCCTCACAGTGTGGAGGCGGAGCAGTCCGTAATCGGCGCAATGCTGATGGATCGCGAAGCTATTATTTCGGCGTCTGAGATTGTCACAGGCGCCGATTTTTACCAGCACCAGTACGGCGTGATGTTTGAGGCGATGGTGGAGCTGTTTAATGAGGGAAAACCAGTAGATCTGGTGACGCTTCAGAACCGTCTGAAGGAGAAAGATGTTCCCCCTGAGGTCAGCAGCCTGGAGTTTGTCCGGGATATTATGGCTACGGTTCCCACCTCTGCCAATGTGAAATCCTACGCAGGTATTGTACGTGAGAAGGCAGTGCTCAGAAGACTGATTAAGATTAATGAGGAGATTGCCAATACCTGCTATGCGGGGAAGGACAAGCTGGATGATATTTTAGCCCGTACAGAGAAATCGGTGTTTGATCTGCTCCAGAGCAAGGGGAGCGGAGATTTTGTACCCATTCGCCAGGTAGCGTTGAACGTGCTGGATAAGATTGAGGCGGCCTCAAAAAATCAGGGAAATGTGACGGGAATTCCCAGTGGTTTCCACGACCTGGATTTTCGGACCTCGGGCTTTCAGCCGTCGGACTTTGTGCTGATTGCAGCCCGCCCGTCCATGGGAAAAACTGCTTTTGTGCTGAATGTGGTGGATCACATTGCAGTGAGAAAAAATATGCCCTGTATGGTATTCAGCCTGGAGATGTCCAAGGAACAGCTGGTGAACCGTATGCTTTCTATGGAGTCCAGAGTGGATTCCCAGAAGCTGAGAACAGGAACGCTGTCTGACTCCGACTGGGATGCCGTTGTGGAGGGAATTGGAACCATTGGAAATTCCAAGTTGATTATTGACGATACGCCGGGTATTTCGATTATGGAGCTTCGCTCCAAGTGCAGAAAGGTGAAGCTGGAGTATGGACTCAGCATTGTCATTATCGACTATCTTCAGCTGATGAGCGGAAGCGGAAAAGGCGGAGAGAACAGGCAGCAGGAGATTTCCGAGATTTCCCGTTCCTTAAAGGCTCTGGCCAGAGAACTGAACGCGCCGGTTATCGCCCTATCCCAGCTGTCCCGTGCCTGCGAGACCAGGCCGGATCACCGGCCTATGCTGTCGGATCTTCGAGAGTCGGGAGCCATCGAGCAGGATGCGGATATGGTTATGTTCCTCTACAGGGACGACTATTATCATAAGGACACAGAGAATCCCAATATTGCTGAGGTTATCATTGCCAAGCAGAGAAACGGCCCCATTGGAACCGTCAATCTGCTCTGGAGGCCTGAGCTTACGAAATTCGAGAATCTGGCCAAGTAGGGAGAAAAATATACAGATAGGAGCCGGTTCCTTCCGCCGGCAAAAGGGACTGTCGCTTTAACGATTAATAAATCGTGAAGCGGCAGCTTCCTTTTTGCTGTTTT
>CAUCIO010000121.1 GCA_958442925.1 uncultured Clostridium sp.
TTGGTTTTTGCCAGATCGACAAGTTTTTTTATTTTGCCTAAAAAAATGTCTTTCTCCACGAATTAACGTCCTTTCGCTATCAGAAGCTTTATAAAAAGTTTACCGACTTTATATTATATACTAACTTTCTACAGATTTCAACAACATTTTTAAAAACCTGAACCGGAGAACCAGGCTCACGGAACGCTTGCTTGCCAGGGAGACTGGTTCTCTGGTTCTGGCCATCAGGTAAAGCCTATAAGCGAGAAAACTTCCTGTTTTCGAGCTTGCCCGGCTCAGATTTAACAGGAATCTTTTATCTTTTCACCACAATCTCCTCTTTCATATTCCTGATACAGATTTCCTTCACTCCGCCTCCATACTCGCCGTCCAGAGTCCAGTCAACCGTTTCTTCGCTTTCTATCCTCAGATTAGAAGTGCGGAACATATAGACACAGTCGTTCTCTGCATCCTTATTAATCAGGCAGCTGACAATACTCTGAATATCCTTTGGCGTTCTGGGCTTTCTGATCAGCATAACTTCAAACTCTCCGTCATTTAAAGCCACTCCCGGCTGTGCCAGCCCCTTAAATCCGCCGATACTGATAGTATTTGTCACCATTCCCAGAATAAACTCTTCTTCCAGCTGCTGATCCTCCCAGAAAAATCTCATATGGTAGGATTTCAGCCCTGCGACTCTCTTTACTGCTTCCAGCATATAGGCCTGATGTCCCAGCACATTTTTCGTCTCCTGAGGCGTCTTATAGGAAACCTCCGTAAAGGCACCGAAAGCAGCCACATATACAAAATACCGCTCCTCGCCAAACCTTCCCACGTCGATAGCAAAGGAGTGGCCTGTAACAGCAGTGGCGGCAGCCCGCAGCATATTTTTCGGAAGCTCCAGGCTGGCTGCAAAATCATTGGTAGAACCAGCTGGAATATATCCCAGCTGGGGACGTTTTTCCCTGCTCCACGCCATCATTCCGGAAACCACCTCATTCAGCGTTCCGTCTCCCCCGCTGCACACCAGAAGTTCCACGCCGCCGCCTTTCTTTTCCACCTTTTGTTTGGCGTCTCCAGCTCTCTGAGTCACATGAACTGTCACCTCATAGCCTGCCTTCACAAAGAAATCCAAAATATCAAGAAGCTTTGTTTTAAGCCGCTCCTTGCCTGATCTGGGATTGAAAATAAACAGCATTTTCTTCATCTGCTCTACGCTCCTCTGTCTGCTTTGCAAATATCCTCATACATGCTGCTAAGGCCGTATGGGCTTATTATTTCCCTTTAAAACCGCCGTATACGCCTGAAATGCGTTAGGCAAAGGATATTTTTCAAAAATTTCTTCCACCTGTTTCATGGGATACTGCTGCGGCAGTTCTCTTTTTATCATAACACGGAAGCCTGTCATATGCCACTCTACATGGGAAAAAATATGAACTGCCTCAGGCAAAGGCTCAATGGACAGAATATCTTCCCTTCCGATTGCCAGAGCTTCCGGAACCTCTTCTTCCTTTAAATGGCCTGGCAGATTGGGGAATTCATAGAGAGACGCCAAAAGCCCCTTCGCACTTCTCTTCCTGATAGCAGCCTTGTCCTCATACTCTATGATAAAAATCGTTTTTTCCTCTCTGCGCCTCTCTTTTTTTCCCGCTTTTACAGGAATTTCTCCTGTAGTCTGGTGGCGCTTGGCCAGACACAGAGTGGAAAATGGGCACTGGCTGCAAAGTGGCTCCCCGGACGGAATGCAGACAAGGGCTCCCAGCTCTATCAGCGCCTGATTAAAATCTCCTGGAAGTTCTTTGGGAATTACCTCTCTTAATTCCTGCTCCATCTGCCTTTTTACTGACTGTTTCCCAATGTCATCCCTGCTCTCAAACAATCTGGACAGGACCCGGAGCACATTTCCGTCTACTGCTGGCTCAGGAAGCCCGAAAGCAATCGAGGCAATGGCTCCAGCCGTATAGCTTCCAATTCCGGGCAGCGCAAGAAGCCTCTCATAGGAAGCCGGAAGCTGTCCTGCATACTCCTCCACACAGACTCTGGCTGCCTTCTGCAGGTTTCTGGCTCTGTTGTAATATCCAAGCCCCTCCCACAGCTTTAAAAGCGTCTCCTCCTCCACAAAAGCCAGTGCCTTCACATCTGGCAGTGCCTCCATAAATCTGGAAAAATACGGCTTAACCGCCTCCACCCTTGTCTGCTGAAGCATGATCTCCGAGATCCACACTCTGTAGGGTTCCGGCTGCTCTCTCCAGGGCAGAATCCGGCGGTTTTTGTAGTACCAAAAAAGAAGCGGCTCTCTTCCTGCCAAAAGCCGCTCTTTTCTGCCCAGAGGCTGATTCTCTGTTTCTATCTGCATCAGACTGCCGTACTGACGCTTTACCAAGCTGTCTTCCATGTCATTTGTCCTCTGCTTTCTCAATTTTTTACACTTAACTCCAGGGCATTTTTAAACATTCCTGGATTCTAAACATATCCATAAATTCCCCTTACAGAAACCTCTCCGGAAATGACTGTTTTTACTGCCTTATCCTCTGTCTCCACCAGCAGTTCTCCCTGGCTGTTGATTCCATGGGCCATACCGCTGTACTCTCCCGCCGGGTCCAGCACCCGGACTGTCCGGCCACAGTTAGCCAGCTTTTCATTGTACTCCTCCAGCAGCCTGCTCATATCTGCAGTCTCCATAAATACGCTGTAATATTCCTCAAAAGCCTCCATCACTGCGCTGATCAGGGTACTTCTTCTAAGCTTTTTCCCTGATTCTGTGTAAACAGAAGCAGCTACCGAGCGAATTTCCTCTGGGAACTCTTCCATATTTACGTTGATTCCGATTCCTATGACTACATAGTTGATACAGTCTGGATCTGCGCTCATCTCTGTAAGGATTCCGCATACTTTCCTGCCGTTTATTACAATATCATTCGGCCACTTGATAAGAGGTTTTACCTGAGCACACTGCTCAATCCCCCGCGCCACAGCCAGAGCCGCCACCAGCGTCAGCATGGAAGCGTGGACAGGCGCTATAGCAGGACGCAGAATCAGGCTCATAAAAATACCCGTTCCTTCCGGAGAATCCCAGCTTCTGCCCCTTCTTCCTTTTCCTCCTGTCTGGTGTTCAGCCACTGCAAGCATTCCGTGAGGCGCTCCATGTTCCGCTGCCTTTTTGGCTTCCGTGTTAGTGGAGTCTGTCACAGCAAGATAGAGAACCTCTTTTCCCGCCCACTGGCCTTTCATGCTGCTGAGAATCTCCTCTCTGCTCAGAATATCCTCCGCAGTCTTCAGTCTGTAGCCTCTGTTTCGCACTGCCTCGATGGCATAGCCTTCCGCCTCCAGCTGCTTCATCACCTTCCATACAGCTGTTCTTGATACCTGGAACCGTTCGCAGAGTTCCTGCCCGGAAATATATCCATCTGCTTCTTTTAAATATCTGAGAATCTCTGTCTTCATTTTATCTCTACCCCCAAAACATAGATGCGGCGCTGAACAGAGCCATCAAAAGCAGGACTGCAGACAGGCCTAAAAACAGCAGTCCTGTCCGCCATTTTTTTGCCTTCCCGCTGCCTTCCTCCTTCGTCCTGTCCATGCCGTTAGACATGCTGAGCCCAGCAGCCGTCAAAAAAATAACTGGAAACAAAAGCCTGTACCTGTCGGGATTAATAAAAACCACAATGGAAAAAATAACTATTCCCAGTCCCGCCGCTATATCCGTTGTCTCTTTCTTTAACCTGGACGCCCTGTTTTTCCTCTGTCTTTCTGTCATCAGCATCTGTTCTCCTAACGCCTCTTTCCTTGGGCCTTCTCTTTATCTGTAATCACTTTTATTTTAACCGAATCCAGCCTGATTGTAAATAAAGGATGACGAAGAGCCGCTGACAAAATAATCAGCGGCTTCTCCTGTTTTCTTTTATGGCTTTAATATGCTGCCTTTATCTGGCAGCCTGGTCGTTCTCCCCAATCTCCACCAGGGATTTTACAAGACCTGCTATCCCCTGAATCTCGGATGGAATGATGATCTTTGTAGCCTTTCCATCGGCAGCCTTGGCAAATGCCTCCAGGCTCTTCAGCTGGAGAACGGCATTGTCCGCTCCTGCCTCCTTGATAAAACGGATACCATCAGCATTGGCCTGCTGCACTTTTAAGATAGCCTCCGCACGGCCTTCTGCCTCCTTGATCATCTTCTGCTTTTCAGCCTCTGCCCTTAAAATGGCAGCCTCTTTTTCAGCCTCTGCCTCCAGAATCGCAGACGCTTTCTGTCCTTCTGCTACCAGGACAGTAGACTTCTTTTCGCCCTCTGCACGAAGAATCGCTTCTCTTCGCTCACGCTCTGCCTTCATCTGTTTCTCCATGGCATCCTGAATAGCTGCCGGAGGAATGATGTTCTTTAATTCCACACGGTTCACCTTAATTCCCCATGGATCCGTAGCCACATCAAGAGCTGCTCTCATCTTTGTGTTGATAGTCTCTCTGGAAGTTAAGGTCTGATCAAGCTCCAGATCACCGATAATATTTCTCAGCGTAGTGGCAGTCAGATTTTCAATGGCCATAATCGGATTTTCCACTCCATAGGCAAACAGCTTCGGATCTGTAATCTGGAAAAATACGACTGTATCGATCTTCATGGTTACATTATCCTTAGTGATTACCGGCTGAGGCGGGAAATCAACTACCTGCTCCTTTAAAATAATTCTCTTCGCCACGCGATCCACAAACGGCATCTTAAAATGCACGCCTACTGACCAGGTATCCAGATAAGCTCCCAGCCGCTCTACGACAACTGCCTGAGCCTGAGGAACGATCTTAATGCAGGAAAGCAGCACTAACAGCGCCACTGCCGCAAGTACGACAAACAATATGAACATACTATTTCTCCTTTCTTATTTTTCTTACAATCAGCTTCACACCCTGAATCTCCATAATCTCGGCCAACGCCCCTGCCTCAATCACTGAGCCGTCTGCAGAACGCGCAGTCCACTCGCGGCCGTCCAGCACAGCGGTTCCTGCCGCCCTGTCGTTATCCACGTCCTCTGTAATCGTAACTCTCTTTCCTATCAGCTCATCTACGTTTGTCTTCACCGTCTTCTGGTTCACATACCGCAGAGCAATGGGCCTTGTAAAAAAGAACAGTACGCAGGATACAGTGAAGAATGCTGCCAGCTGACCATATTTCCCCACTCCTGCCAGAGTAAGAAAAAATGATACAAGCGCGCCTATGGCAAACCATATGGTGCACAGAGACATAGTCGCAGCCTCAACTCCTACTAATACTACGAAAGCTGCCAGCCAGATAATCCGCTCCAAATCTGCGCCTCCTTTCTCTGAACTGTTTTTTCTGTATCTGCCTGTTATTATACACTTTTTTCTGAATTTATTCAATCAATGTCAGAAAATTGTAAGTTTTTCAAGAATTTCGCCTCTGTCTTGCCGTTTCGTACATCAGGATAGAGGCGGCCACAGCTGCATTGAGAGATTCCACCTGCCCAAGCATTGGGATTTTAATGTAGCAGTCCGCCGCATCAGCAGTCTCAGAGCTCAGCCCGTTCGCTTCATTTCCAATGAGGAAGCCTGTATTTCCTGTGTAATCCTCCTCATCATAACTTCTCTCACCCTTGAGATGAGCTGCAAACAGGCGGACGCCGGCTTCCTTTACCTGTTTTATCGTTTCTTCCAGATCGTCTGTATAGAAAAATGGCACGCGGTAAATGGAACCCATCGTAGAGCGTATTACCTTAGGATTATAAATATCTGCCGTGGTACGGTTCATAATGACACCTGTAACTCCGGCTCCTTCTCCGGCCCTTAAAATTGTCCCCAGATTTCCCGGATCCTGGATTGTCTCCAGAATAGCCAGATGCATCTGCTCTTTCCCCAGAATATCGGAAAGTCTGTAAGAAAACTGGCGGCACAAGGCTAAAATTCCCTGAGGCGTCTGTGTGTCCGACATAACCCGCATCACCTCATCTGTCACGATTTCGTGCCGAGAGCCAGCCAGGAGCGCTTCTGCTCCCTCTCCCTGCTGTCTTAAAAAGCTCTCTGATACATAAACGCGATCCAGGCGCTCTCTGGGAAGCTCTGAAAACATCTTCTCCCCTTCTACCAGAAACAGGCCGCTCTCTCTTCTGGCCTTGGCTTTCTTTGTCAAAGCGACAACCTGTTTCACCTGTGAATTTGACGTGCTGGTAATCATGATAATTCCTCCAGTTCCTCCAGCCAGAGACGGCTGACTGCATCGCTTGGCATTCTCAAATCGCCTCTTGGAGAAACGGCGGCAGATCCCACTTTAGGTCCGTCCGGAAGGCAGGAACGCTTAAACTGCTGGTTAAAGAACCTTCTGTAGAATACCTTCAGCCACTTGAGAATTGTATCCCTGCCGTATGTCCCCTGGAAAGCATAGAGAGCCAGACGATAAATTTTCCCCGGATGATAACCATATCTTAATACATAGTAGAGGAAAAAGTCATGAAGCTCATAGGGGCCTACCAGATCCTCTGTCTTCTGGGCAATGGTTCCATTGTCCTCCGGCGGAAGCAGCTCAGGACTTACCGGAGTATCGAGAATATCCAGAAGCACTGCCTTCAATTCTTCTTCCCCACAGGTGTCTGCATAGTAGCGGACCAGATGGCGGACCAGGGTTTTAGGTACGGAAGCGTTCACACCGTACATGGACATGTGATCCCCGTTATAAGTAGCCCAGCCTAAAGCCAGCTCTGACATATCTCCCGTTCCAATTACCATGCCCCCAGTCTGATTGGCAATATCCATAAGAACCTGAGTTCTCTCTCTGGCCTGGGAGTTCTCATAAGTTACGTCGTGAACAGACGGATCGTGTTTAATATCGCGGAAATGGATATTTACTGCGTCCTTAATATCCACCTCCATCAGAGTGGCTCCCAGCTTTTTCGTCAGA
>CAUCIO010000122.1 GCA_958442925.1 uncultured Clostridium sp.
TATGTTTCAATTCGAAACATACCCGTTCTGAAGCTTGAGGGCTTCGCCCCATACTCCCGTAAAGATAAGGCTCTGCTGGGAAGTAAACTTCCTGACAGAGCCTTATCTTTACGGGAGTGCCTGGCTCAGTGTACACAAAAATGTACATAACTTCCAGCTTTGAGCGTGTATTTTTTAATTGTGAAATTTTTCTCACTATGGTATACTTTAAAAGACAGGGCTTCTCTGTACGAATGTGACAAAAAATGTTACGTTTTTGTAAAGAAAAGCAAAACAAACTAGAGAAAGAGGGTTATTAAATGGGTTTGGCTACATTTATAGGCGGCATTCATCCCTTTGAAGGCAAAGAGCTGTCTGAGGACAAGCCGATTCAGGTTCTGCCTCCGTTAGCGGGCGAAGAGATGGTTTTCCCGTTGTCCCAGCACATCGGCGCTCCGGCGCGTCCGCTGGTGAAAAAGGGCGATCAGGTGCTGAAAGGCCAGATGATTGCAGAAGCCGGCGGCTTTATTTCTGCCAACGTCATCTGCTCTGTTTCCGGCACAGTGAAGGGAATCGAGCCTAGGCTGGTTGCCAATGGAGCTATGGTTGACTCTATTATCGTGGAAAATGACGGTGAGGATCATGCAGTGGAAGGCTTTGGGGAGCACAGAGACTGTACGAAGCTCTCCAAGGAAGAAATCAGAGACATAATCAAGGGCGCAGGCATTGTAGGTCTGGGCGGCGCAGGTTTCCCGACTCATGTGAAGCTGACTCCCAAGGATGAATCTGCCATTGATCATGTAATTGTCAACGGCGCAGAGTGCGAGCCGTATCTTACCAGCGACTACAGACTGATGATGGAACAGCCAGAGAAAATAGTCGGCGGCCTGAAGGTGATTTTACAGCTGTTTGACAATGCCAAGGGCGTAATCGGTATTGAAAATAACAAGCCGGAGGCCATTAAAAAGCTGACTGAGCTGGTGAAGGACGAGCCCAGAATCGAGGTATGTCCGCTTCTTACCAAGTACCCCCAGGGTGGTGAGCGTACCCTGATCTATGCAGTGACAAAGAGAGAGATTAACTCCTCCATGCTTCCTGCAGACGCTGGATGTGTTGTGGACAATATTGATACAGTTGTTTCTATCTATAATGCAGTATGTGAGTCTACACCGCTGATCCGAAAGATTATTACAGTGACAGGAGACGCAGTTTCTAATCCTCAGAATTACGAGGTAAGGCTGGGAACCAGCTACAACCGCTTAATCGAGGCTGCCGGAGGATTTAAGACAGAGCCGGAGAAGATGATTTCCGGAGGTCCTATGATGGGACAGGCTTTATTCAGCACGAACTTCCCGGTTGCCAAGACTTCCTCTGCTCTTACCTGCTTTACGGAGGATGAGGTAAAGGCTCAGGCTCCGACGCCGTGTATCCGATGCGGACGCTGTGTGGACGTATGTCCGGAGCATCTGGTTCCGCCGCTGATGATGAAAGCGGCTTCCGCCGAGGATCTGGAGCGTTTCCAGAGTCTGAACGGCATGGAATGCGTGGAGTGCGGATGCTGTGCTTTTGCATGTCCGGCCAAGAGACCGCTGACGCAGGCCTTTAAGGAAATGAGGAAGGCAGTTGCGGCCAGCCGCAGAAAGTAGGAGGTGGGAAGAAATGGAAAAATTATTAAACGTATCGTCATCACCTCATGTGCGGAATAAGATTACCACTCAGAACCTGATGTTCGATGTGGCGATTGCTATGATTCCGGCCAGTGTTTATGGTGTATGGCAGTTCGGTATGCACGCTCTTCTGGTGCTCATTGCCACCGTTGTTTCCTGTGTGCTGTCCGAGTATGTATATGAGAAACTGATGAAGAAACCGATTACGGTAAGTGACGGCAGCGCCGTGGTGACAGGCATGATCCTGGCCCTCAATATGCCGCCGGAGATTCCATTATGGATTCCCTTCCTGGGCGGTATCTTTGCGATTATCGTAGTAAAGCAGCTGTACGGAGGACTGGGACAGAACTTTATGAACCCGGCTCTGGCAGCCAGATGTTTCCTCTTAATTTCCTTTGCAGGATTTATGAATAATTTCTCTTCTGCAAAGCTTGGCTTTGACAGCCTGTCCGGAGCGACTCCTCTGGCAGCTATGAGAGCTGGAAACGATGTGGATCTCATGTCCTTAATTGTGGGACGTGTTCCTGGAACGATTGGTGAGGTTTCTGTCATTGCGCTGTTAATCGGAGCTGTTTATATGATCGCAAGGAAGGTCATCAGCCCAAGGCTTCCTCTGATTTACATAGGAACCGTGGCTGTGTTTATCTTCCTGTTCGGCGGCTTTGATATTACCTATGCAGTGAAAGAGGTATGTGCAGGCGGTCTGATTTTCGGAGCTTTCTTCATGGCTACAGACTATGTAACAAGTCCTCTGACGAAAAAAGGGCAGGTTGTATACGGTTTGTTTTTAGGAATTCTGACAGGTATCTTCCGCCTGTGGGGCGCATCCCCGGAGGGAGTATCCTACGCAATTATTTTAGGAAACCTTTTCGTGCCGCTGATTGAGAAAGTGACACTTCCAAAGGCATTCGGAAAGGGGGCTAAAAAATAATGAAGGGAATTTTAAAAGATACATTTATTCTGTTTGTTATTACCCTTGTGGCAGGTTTCTGTCTGGGCGGCGTACATGACATTACGTTAGAGCCGATTGCCAAAGCCCAGCAGGCAGCGGCCACAGCTACTTATAAAGAGGTATATCCTGATGCGGCTGATTTTAAGGAAACAGCTGAGCTGACTGAAAAGGCGGCTGCAGCAGCAGAAGAACTGGCTGGACAGGGCTTTGGAAAGGTTCGTATTGACGGAGCCATGGAGGCAGTTGACGCCAGCGGTTCTGTGATTGGCTACTTAGTGACATCCACCTCTTCTGAGAGCTACGGCGGAGACGTGCAGATTTCTGTGGGAATCACAGCTGAAGGAACCATTACAGGCGTAGGCTTTTTGGCTATCAGCGACACTCCAGGACTTGGTATGAAGGCAAAGGAACCTGCATTTAAAGATCAGTTTAACGGCAGACCGGCCCAGACCTTTGAGGTGACAAAGACAGCAGCATCCGGAGATGCCCAGATTCAGGCAATCAGCGGTGCTACCGTTACTTCTACCGCAGTGACAAACGCAGTAAATGCAGCTGTGTACTTCTATACCAGCTGCGCTGCACAGTAGGAGGTGGAGACATGAACAAATATATAGAACGTATTTATAATGGTATCTGGAAGGAAAACCCGATTTTCGTTCAGATGCTGGGACTGTGTCCTACGCTGGCTGTTACCACTTCAGCGATCAACGGAGTGGGAATGGGACTTTCCACAACAGCGGTTCTTGTGGCGGCAAACGCCCTGATCGCTGCCCTCAGGAATCTGATTCCTGACAGAGTCCGCCTGCCAGCTGAGATTGTAGTAGTAGCTTCTTTCGTAACTATTATCGACATGCTGATGGAGGGCTTCGTACCTTCCCTGTACAGCGCTCTGGGAATCTATATTCCTCTGATCGTTGTAAACTGTATTATCCTTGGACGTGCAGAGTCCTATGCCATGAAGAACGGCGTGCTGCTGTCTATTTTCGACGGTATCGGAATGGGACTTGGATTTACAGTAGCCCTTGGATTAATCGGAGCGTTCCGTGAGCTTCTCGGATCCGGTATGATCTTTAATATTCAGGTAGCTCCTGCTTCCTACCAGCCAGTGTCAATCTTTATTCTGGCTCCCGGCGCTTTCTTTGTACTTGCAGGCCTGACAGCTCTTCAGAACAAGCTGAAGGCTCCGTGCGCGACGAACGGCTCTGTCAAGAAAGAGAAAAAGTCCGGATGCTGCGGCGATTGTGCAAGCTGCAAGGATAAAGATGCAAAAAAGGATGAATAGGAGGAAGCATAGATGAAAGAGTTACTTGTTATAGCGATCAGCTCAGCTCTTGTGAGCAACGTCGTATTAAGCCAGTTCCTTGGCATCTGTTCCTTCGTCGGCGTATCCAAAAAGGTAGAGACAGCTGCCGGTATGGGCGGAGCGGTTATCTTCGTTATTACCATTGCCTCTATTGTATCCAGCCTGATCTATCAGTTTGTGCTGCAGCCGCTTGGAATGGATTACCTGAAAACAATCGTATTTATCCTTATTATCGCTGCTCTGGTTCAGATTGTAGAGATGTTCTTAAAGAAATGTATGGTTTCTCTGTATAATGCGCTGGGTGTATTCCTGCCTCTGATTACCACGAACTGCGCTGTGCTCGGTGTAGCTCTGACAAACGTGCAGAGTGGCTACGGCTTTGTGCAGAGCGTTGTAAACGGAATCGGTACGGCAGCCGGCTATACGATTGCTATCGTACTTTTAGCCGGAATCCGTGAGCACATGGAGGGAAATGATGTACCATACAGCTTCCAGGGTTCTCCTATCGTACTTGTAACAGCAGGATTGATGGCGATTGCATTTTTCGGATTTTCCGGATTACTGTAAAGGGAGGATACGAAAATGAATGTTACAGCAATTATTATAGCAGCCGTTGTAATCGCAGCAACCGGTATCATCGTAGGTATCGGTCTGGGACTGTTCGGCGAGAAATTTAAGGTTGAGGTAGACGAGAAAGAGGCGGCTGTCCGTGAAGCTCTTCCAGGCAACAACTGCGGAGGCTGCGGATATCCTGGCTGCGATGGTCTGGCAAAGGCTATTGCAGAGGGAAAGGCTCCTGCCAATGCCTGTCCGGTAGGCGGCGCTCCTGTCGGGGAGAAGATCGCGGCTATCATGGGTGTGGAAGCCGGAAGCAGCGAGAAGATGGTAGCTTTTGTAAAGTGCAAGGGAACCTGCGATAAGACAAAGGTGAAATACACCTACCACGGAATTGAAGACTGCAAGAAGGCAGCCGTTGTTCCGGGAGGCGGTCCTAAGGCCTGCACCTATGGCTGCATGGGATTTGGCTCCTGTGTGAAGGCCTGCAAGTTCGACGCCATCCATGTCATAGACGGAATTGCCGTAGTAGACAAGGAAAAGTGCGTAGCCTGCGGCAAATGTGTGGCAGCCTGCCCACAGAAGCTGATTGACCTGGTTCCGTACAAGGCAGAGCATCTGGTTCAGTGCAACTCCCATGATAAAGGCAAGGATGTAAAGGCCAAATGTGACGTGGGGTGTATCGGCTGTACTCTCTGCACTAAGCAGTGTGAGTTTGATGCCATTCACATGGACAATAACGTAGCTGTTATCGATTATGAGAAGTGTACGAACTGCGGCAAGTGCGCAGAGAAGTGCCCGGTAAAAATTATTCAGTAGAGAAAAAGGACGTCCTGAGGGGGCGTCCTTTTTAAATTTGTAAGAAAAAAGTCATACCTGCAGTAAATTTTATACGGTACAATACAGGAAAGAACAATCAAATATCAGAATTCCATTGTCGGAGGGATGAATATGAGAAAATGTACATTGACTATGGGTTTACTGCTTTTATGTCTGGCCTTTTCTGCTTCCGGATGTCAGAAGAAGAGCACAGCAGCGGAGGAAAGCAGCAGCGAATTGGAGAAAACAGAAGAAAAGGAAACCAGGGCAGAACCGCCGGAGATTACCCTGACAGATTCTCTTTCCAGTCAGTACATTCCATTTTCCCTTACGTCGGGAAATTATGGCTGGAAACAGGATAAAGGCGGAAGCCAGCCAGGTCAGGGGAAGGAGGATATCATCCATACAGCTGCCTGCGGCATTCATCCGCTGGAACAGGACGGAGAGAAGGCAGACAAGCTCCACGTTCCAGATTATAATCAGATGGGCGGGGCGCCATACACCGTTTCCTGCGCTGTTATGCCGGACAAGATAACTGTGACAGGCTGGGGAGTGGAAAATCTGGGTAAGCTGGAAAGTCAGGCAGAGGAAACGGCTGTCTATGAAGGAGAGTTTCTGATTCAGCTGAAGGCTGGCATGGTATATGAGCTGAGAGCAGTCTGGGAGGAAGAACAGCTGCCTGACAGGGGATTTTCAGGGGAAGCTTCCTACATTTTTATGACAGATGGAAATCCGGACAGTCAGACAGTTAGAAAGTCAGAGAATCGGCAGCAGGAGACTGGAATCTCCCTGTACGCATCCGTTCCTTTTACTTACGAGGATGCAGACTGGGAACTTCAGACACTGGTACAGGAGGATATGCTTGTAAATGGGGAACTGGCTGTGGACGACCAGGGGTATTTCAGAATACAGGCTGCTTCAGGAAATGATATCTATGTACTGTTTGACGATATGGTGCAGCTGGGGATGCCGGAAGCGGACGTCTGGACAGATACAGAGGGCAGACTGCACATTACGCTTCGTGATGTGAGAACAGCCCGGTACAGAGTGACAGATTTTGTCTATGATGAGATTCGGAAAGAATTTTCGGGAAGCTGTGAGATAGACGGAGAGGGAATCAATTATCTGGGGACGACAGAAAGATAGTTATTCAGTAAAACTCCCGCGCAAACGAGCAGATATTTGAAAGGCTCGCCTGTGCGGGAGTTTTGTAATATATTCTGCTGTAAAGACAGTTTATCAGGAGAACATGTTAAACACTCCGGCCGACTGAAGGAACAGCACGGCCATGATAACCGGCGTCACATATTTAATCATAAAGACGTACATCTTCTTCCGGGAGAAAGGATGGCCGCTGGCCTCCATTTCCTCGCAGATCCACTTTGGTCCTACAATCCAGCCTACAAATACGCAGGTCAGCAGAGAGATAAACGGCATCAGGAAGCTGTTGCTGATGTAGTCCATTAAATCTAACAGCTGGGCTGTGGCTCCGTTTGGCAGGGTAAGCTCAAAATAGAATACATTGTAGCCCAGGCAGATTACCACAGAG